>JAFQII010000040.1 GCA_017397605.1 Clostridia bacterium | reverse complement strand
GTGCGAAGAAACCAACGGAACGAAAACAGCGTCAAAACGATCAACACGCCGCCGAACAGATAAACCAAACGAGGCATCGGATTGTGAATCGCAAGCGCGATCAGATAGGACGCAAGCAGTGAAACGAAGGCCGCCGCAATCAAACGAATCAGATCGCGGATCGATGCATATGGCCAGTAAACGCGGTAGACGCCCAGCGCAAAATAGAAAAGCGTATACAATCCGAGGACAATCGGAATACATAAAAAGAATGCCGAAGTGTGCGGAATCGCATCGTTGTGTGCGAGGTTGTCTGCCAGGCGCAAGGCAAATGCGCAAAAGACAGACAGCGTGATCAACAGCAGATCGACGGCAAGCTGGCCGAAAATATATGCGAGTGTCTTGAGATTTTTCATATGCAAAACTTCCTTATAACATAAGCAAAACAATTATACCCCCCGGGTATTCAAAAGTCAAGTCGTTTGGTGTCAAAAAATATTTCTTTTGCGGCGATAAATGTATGCGTCAAAGAGTCATTGCAAAACTTTTTGGTGTTTGAGACCGTCTGTGCGATTTCTTTTGCTCAATTTTTGTCAAAAACGATATGCGATTTTTTTGGTATGCGTCTTGACAAACCGTGTGTAAATGGAGTAAAATAAAATGTCAATAATCAATACGAAAGAGAGGAAAGCCCTAATGGACACAGGACGAAGTAGCGGCATAAAAACGCACGGGAAACAAAGCAAAGATACTGTTCCGTTATGGGTCTTTCTTTGCTTTTGAAAAAATATTGACCTGACGTTTTTGTGCCATGTCTTTTTTTGGCTGAAAACGAAACATGAACAGATGGAACGAGTCGCAATTGGAGGCGTTTGCTCCCAAATTGCATGACATGCTGGTGTCGCGGCGTTTTCGTGAATTGCGCGGTGCATTGGCAATGTTTGAGTCGCAGGACATCGCGCTCTTGTTTGAGCATTTTGATGACCGCGAGATGCTTTTGCTGTACCGCTTGCTCCCCAAGGAAACGGCGGCGGAGACTTTTGTCGAGATGGAGCCCGACAGGCAGGAGTATTTGATTGGGATGTTCAGTGACGTACAGCTCCGCGAGGTTTTGGAGGAGCTGTATATTGACGACACCGTGGAGCTGATCGAGGAGATGCCTGCCGGCGTGGTCAAGCGTATTTTGCGCAATACCGACCGCGAGTCCCGCGAGACGATCAACCGCATTTTGCACTACCCCAAGGACAGCGCGGGGAGTATTATGACGACGGAGTATGTCCGTCTTGACAAAGACCTTACCGTTTCCGAAGCGTTTGAGCGCATCCGCCGAAATGCGGTGGATAAGGAGACGGTCTACACCTGTTACGTTACCGAAAAAGACCGCCGTCTGATCGGTGTGGTTACGGTGCGTGACCTTTTGGTCGCAAGCGACGATGCGGTCATCGGCGAGATCATGGAGCAAAATGTGATCTATGCAGAAACGCACGATGACAAAGAGTCTGTCGCTCTGATGATGAGCAAATACGACTTTCTGGCATTGCCGGTCGTGGACACGGGCAACCGTTTGGTCGGTATCGTGACGTACGACGATGCGTCCGATGTCATTCGCGACGAGGCGACGGAGGATATCGAAAAAATGGCGGCAATCGTCCCGACGGACAAGCCGTATCTCAAAACGGGCGTGTTGGAAACGTGGCGTAAGCGTATTCCGTGGCTTTTGTTGTTGTTGCTTTCGGCGACGTTTACGGGCGCGATCCTTGCGCACTATGAAGAAGCGCTCAGCAAGGTTGCGGTGCTGACGGTGTTTATTCCGATGCTGATGGGAACGGCAGGTAACGCGGGCAGTCAGTCTTCGGTTGCAGTTATCCGTGCGCTTTCACTGGGTGAAATTAAGTTGCGCGATGTGTTCCGCATTGTGTTTAAAGAGTGCCGTGTAGCATTGCTGTGCGGTATAACGCTCGGTATCGTTGGTTTTGCAAAGGTTGTGTTTCTTGACGGTGCAGAACCGCTTGTGGCGTTTGTGGTCTGCCTGACACTTGCCGCGACGGTATTGCTGGCCAAGCTGTTTGGCAGTTTGCTGCCCTTGCTTGCAAAACGGCTGGGTTTTGACCCCGCGGTGATGGCGAGCCCCTTTATTACGACCATTGTGGACGCGATCTCCCTGTTGGTCTATTTCGCGATCGCGACGGCGATCATTCCCCAATTGCAACTATAGAAACGAGGTATAAAAACATCAATGGGCGGTATTTTTGGAGTTTGTCTGGACAAAGCGTGTGCGACCGATTTGTTTTTCGGCGTGGACTATCATTCGCATCTGGGAACAAGACGAGCAGGTATGGCGGTATATAACGGCAAAACGTATACCCGTGCAATTCATAATATCGAAAATTCGCCGTTCCGCACTAAGTTTGAGTCCGATCTTGCGGAATTGCAGGGATGTGTCGGTGTTGGGTGCATCAGCGATGAATTTCCTCAGCCGATCATTCTCAACTCTCGCATCGGTGCGTTTGCTGTGGTGACGGTCGGCAAGATCAACAACAAGCAGTCGCTTGTCGAGCACCTGATCAAAGAGGACAACGCGTATTTTACCGAAATGAGCGGCGGCAGAATCAATGATACGGAGTTGGTCGCTTCGCTGATCTGCCGCAAGGACAGCATTCCCGAGGGAATCCGTTATGCACAAAGCGTGATCGAAGGCTCTATGACGATGTTGGTGTGCGCGGGCGGCGGTATTTATGCCGCGCGCGACCGTTTGGGACGCACGCCGTTGTTTGTCGGAAAGAAGCCGGACGGAGAGAAGGGCTTTTGCGCTTGCTCTGAGTCATTTGCCTATATCAATTTGGGGTTTGAGACCTATCATGAGCTTGGTCCGGGCGAGGTGGTTTTCTTTACCGAGGAATGCATGGAGCAGGTCTATGCACCCTTGAAAGAGATGAAAATGTGTTCTTTCCTTTGGCTGTACTACGGATTTCCGTCTACGGTTTATGAGGGATCTAACGTCGAGGCGATGCGCTATCAGTGCGGCAGAAATATGGCAAAACAGGACGAAGCGTGCGGTACGGTTGCAGATGTGGACTATATCGCCGGTATTCCCGACTCGGGAACGCCTCATGCGATCGGCTACTCCAACCAGTCGCGTATGCCGTTTGCGAGACCGCTGATCAAATATACGCCTACTTGGGCGCGCAGTTTTACGCCCAAGGATCAGAGTATCCGTGAGTTGGTGGCAAAACGCAAGCTTTCGCCTGTGGATGCGCTCATTTCGGGCAAAAAACTGTTGCTCATTGATGACTCGATCGTGCGCGGTACGCAGATGCGCGGCATGATGGACGCGTTGTATGCCGACGGCGCAAAAGAATTGCATGGCAGAATCGGTTGTCCGCCGGTTTTGTTCGCGTGCAAGTACCTGAATTTTACACGTTCTAAAGATGAAAACGAGAACATCGCCAGACGTGCGATCATTGAGTTGGAAGGAACAGAGGATATCGCGGATAAGATTGAGCAATATACTGTGTTTGGCTCCGAAAAATATAAAGCGATGGTTGATTTGATTCGTAAGAAACTCAATCTGACCTCGCTGGAGTACCACTCCTTGGACGGTATGTTTGAT
>JAFQII010000039.1 GCA_017397605.1 Clostridia bacterium | reverse complement strand
GATTAGTACCTTCAGTATACCATATACAGACCGAAAATGCAAGAGCCTGTTTTTTACTTTTCAAAACATCACGTAAAACCACTTGACAATCAAGCGACTGCGTGATATACTGTATGCAGAAAGGAGTTGTCGTCATGGAAGTTTGGTACACTCTGCTCGGCATTGCCGCTTCGGTTTTGGTATTGCCGTATATCCGTATGTTTTTCAAACGGCTGATCTGCATGCAAAAGATCAAAAAGCTCTGCAAACAGCAGAGGCATCTTCTGCACGCGGCGCATCCGCTTTGGTTTTTGGGGCGCAATCACGCCAAAACGTGCGATCTGTACGTCGAAACCGAACGCGAGGTATTTGCCGTCAAGCTGTTCGGTCTGCCGCACAAAAACGACCGCCTGATGCTCAAGGAAGACGGCACGTATGTTGTGCAAAGAATCATTCCCCTTCTCTCATTCGCCTCTGCCTCGCTGAACAAATCCGACAGCCGTTCCAGGCCGATACCCGTCTATCACTTTCGGCACGGCTACCGGGATGCGTGGGAGCTGAAAACACCGCGGCACGTTCTGTTGCTCTGTCCTGACGCGGATGTCCGCCGTATCCCGAGGCAAGGGGCACCCGTCACCTTGGGAGTCGGCGACAGAATCAACGGCATGGAGCTGTTTTCCATGTCGCACTTCCTCAGAACATTGGAGAATGCCCTATGACATCCGCACCGAAATTATTGCATACCGACGGAATCTGCCTGCCGTCCGAGCTGCTTTTGGACTTGCAGCTTGACAAGCTGTTGAGCAAGCAGACGCTTGCCGTGTTGCGCCGCGTGTGTGACGCGCGCGAGATTGCACGACGCAACGAACTGTTTTCTCTGCCCGACCGCCCCGCGCTGACCGAAAAACTGGAGCACGCGCTGTCGGTCTTGCGCGCGCATGAAAAGGCGCTGGAGCTCTTGCGGGATGCAGATATTCCGCTCGAACGCTGTTACAGGCAGGCAGACGTCCTGTACACCTACCTTGCGTCGGTAGAACTTTTGCAGTCCATGCGCGGTCTGGGGAGTATGTTTGCCGATGTTGCGGACTTTTTCTCCACCGAGGATACGCTTTTGCGCCATGCAAGCATGAAAAGTTCCCTGCAAAAGGTCCGCTCTCTGCTCGGACAAATGCGCATCGGCGTGTTATCCTTTGCCGACCGCATCCGCCTGACGCCCGAGGATACGCACAGCGAGTTTGACCGTATCTCCAAATGCGCACACGCCCTCGGCTTTGACACCCCGCGCAAAAAATTGCACGGCACCAAGCCCAACCGCGCGCTGTCGGACGCAATCTGCCGTCTGTTTGCAAGCGAAACGGCGCAGATCGAAGCCGAGCTTGCCAAATACCAAGACATCCGTTTTGATGAGCCGAGTGCATACATTCCCGAGCTCAGGTTCTTTATCGAGATCCTACGTTTGGTGCAAAAAGCCGATGCGCTCGGCATTCCGCACTGCATCGCAACGATCGCAACCTACCCGCAATACCGCGCGTCGGCGCTGTACGATATCTCCCTGCTTTCCAAAAACTGCACGCAGATCGTTCCCAACGACGCAAGCTTTGACGCAGACGAGCCGTTTTGCTTCTTGCTCGGCGCCAACGGCGGTGGAAAAACCACCTATCTCCGCGCGCTCGGCATCAATCTGCTGTTCTTTCTATCAGGCTGTCCCATATTTGCAAAGCGGGCGGAAATCTACCCGTTTGACACCGTACTCTCGCATTTCCCCAAGGACGAGCGGTTTGACAACACGGGCAGGCTGGACGAGGAACGAAAACGCATCGCGCAAATGCTTGCGGACACAAGGGACAAAAAAGCGTTTTGGCTTTTAAACGAAACCTACAGCGGCACGGACGAAGCACGCGGCTTTGCACTGCTGACCGAAACCGCATCCCAAATCGGAGACGCGCACCATTTCGGTCTGTACGTCACGCATTTTCACAAGGTGATGGCGCTGGACGTTCCCGTGCTGTCCGCCGAAGTGGACACGTCGGACGAAAACAAACGCACCTACCGCATCGTGCGCTCCAAGGGAAGCACCTCGTCTTACGCCTTGGATATTCTCAAAAAATACCGCCTCGACAAAGAATCATTGACAGCAAGGAGGGAGATGCATGGCAATCAGTCTGCTGCATCCGACGCAGAATAACGCAAACCCGCTCCCCGATCGCATGCTGTATCATTTGTCTTTGGACAGAGCGTTTGCGTACGTTTGCACCGACGCGCGCAAGCGGGAGTGCTTTTTGTCCGTCGTTTCGGCGCTGTCGTGCGATCAAAAAGAACTGTTGTATCGGCAGGAGATCTTGCAGGATTTTGTCAAAAACCCCGCCCTGCGGGACGAGCTGTCTTCCCTCGCATCGCGCTTTGAAGAACTGAAAGCCTCGTGCAAAACCGCCGCCGCGGACAGCTACCGCATGCTCTCTTCCGATACAGCATCCCTCACCGCATCCAAAAACCTTTTGCAGATCCGGGCACTGTGCTTCAAACGCGCACTGCTGTTTGTAAAAGCATACGGCGAGCTGCTCGGCTCTTATGAAATCCGCTCGGCGGGTTTGCAACGCCTTGCCGATGCCTGCCGGGAGATCTGCGGCAATCCCGCGTACGGGGAGCTTTTGGCATTCTGCTCCCGCTGTGAGCAAACCGGCGCAGACGGCTTTTGGAATTTCCGCTTTGCGCTCGACGAAGACGGCCGCATCGACGAATTTGAGTTGATCGACCGCAGACAGCTTCCTCTGCCCGACACAGCACCCAAAAAGAAAAGCTTTTTGCGGTTCAAAAAGGAAGAAGAACCCACCCGCGCCGAAGAAACGCTCGCTCTGCAATGCGACGGCGTGCTCGAAAGGCTGGAAATTTCCGCGCTGAACGACCTGACGGGATTGTTCAAAAGCTTGTCCGAGCAGATTTTCAAACGCTTCGGCGCACTCGAAAAAGAGCTGGTCTTTTATGAGGTCGCGCTCCGATACGTCGGCGCACTGTCCGCAAAAGGCGTACCGCTCTGCTACCCGACCGTTTCGCAGACGCAAAAAACGGATGTGCGCACGCTGTACGACCTGTACCTTCTGCTGTCCGCGCCCGACACGAGGTGCGTTGTGCCCAACGATTTTGTGCTTGACACGTCCGAAGAGGGGCTCTTGGTATTTGGCAGCAACGGAAGCGGCAAAACCGTCTACCTGCGTTCCGTCGGAACGATGCAGATCCTCGCGCAGGCGGGACTTCCGATCCCCTGCAAATACGCCGAAATCACGCTGTTTTCACAGCTTGCCGCACAGTTCTCCGAATCCGAAAAAGAGTTTTGCGAGG
>JAFQII010000038.1 GCA_017397605.1 Clostridia bacterium | reverse complement strand
GTTTTGCTGTTCTTCGTCGCCGATGACCAGCATGTAGGGGATCTTCTCAAGCTGCGCTTCGCGGATCTTGTAGCCGATTTTTTCGTTGCGCATGTCGACTTCTACGCGGAAGCCTGCTTTCTTGAGCTTTTCGGCGCAATCGTACGCATAGTCTGCGTGGCGGTCTGCGATCGGAAGGATGCGGACCTGCTCGGGAGACAGCCACAAGGGCAGTGCGCCTGCAAACGTTTCGAGAATATACGCAAGCGTTCTCTCAAAACAGCCGAGGCTGGTACGGTGAATGATATACGGACGTTTTTGCGTGTTGTCGGAGTCGGTATATTCCATGCCGAACTTCTCTGCCAACAGCATGTCGATCTGGATGGTAACCAGCGTGTCCTCTTTGCCGTACACGTTGTGGTACTGGATATCCAGCTTGGGGCCGTAGAATGCCGCTTCGTCGATGCCGATCGTGTATTCCAGACCGAGATTGTCCAGAATCTTGCCCATGACGCTCTGTGCTTCTTCCCACTGCTCTGCCGTGCCCTCGTATTTGTTCTTGGGGTTGGCGGGATCCCACTGGGAGAAACGGAACGTACATTTGTCCAGCAGACCGACTGTGTCGAGGAAGTATTTTGCAAGCTCCAGACAGCCCTTGAACTCTTCTTCCAGCTGGTCGGGACGCAAAATGTAATGTCCCTCGGAGATCGTAAACTGACGGACGCGGATCAGACCGTGCATCTCGCCCGAGTCCTCGTTGCGGAACAGCGTGGACGTTTCGGTCAGACGCATCGGCAGATCGCGGTAGGAACGCTTTTTGTTGAGATAGACCT
Organism: Clostridia bacterium; assembly: GCA_017397605.1. Taxonomy (GTDB): domain Bacteria; phylum Bacillota; class Clostridia; order Oscillospirales; family CAG-382; genus Coliplasma. Next base: position 7,263 of record JAFQII010000038.1, on the reverse strand, counting down.
GATACTGGAACGGGCAGGTCATCGGACGCATTGCAAAGCAATCCTTGGTTTCGTCCATCGGATCGCCGATGATAAACATGCCGTCCAGATAGTGATCCCAGTGACCGGAAATGCGGTACAGATCGCGTTTTGCCATCAAAGGCGTCTTGGTCAGCAGGCAGCCTGCTTCCTGCTCGACGTCTTCCACCCAGCGCTGCATCAGCTGTACGACGCGCGCGCCCTTGGGCAACAGAATCGGCAGGCCCTGGCCGATGGAGTCAACGGTGGTAAAATATTCCAGCTCGCGGCCCAGCTTGTTGTGGTCGCGTTTCTTGGCTTCTTCCTGCGCGGCGAGATAGCTTTCGAGCTCCTCTTTGGTCAAGAATGCCGTGCCGTAGATACGGGTCAGCATCTTGCGGGAGGAGTCGCCTCTCCAGTAAGCGCCCGTTGCGGAAGTGAGCTTAAACGCCTTGATCTTTTTGGTATAAGAAACGTGAGGGCCTGCGCACAGGTCGGTAAAATCGCCCTGCTTGTAGAACGACAGCTCTGCTTCGTCGGGCAGATCATTGATGAGCTCGATCTTGTAGGGCTCGTCCTTCATCAGCACCAGCGCTTCTGCGCGGGGAAGGGTAAAGCGTTCGATCTTGAGGTTGGCTTTGATGATGGCTTTCATCTCCGCTTCGATCTTGTCAAAATCTTCGGCGGTCAGCGGCTTGTCGCCGCAGTCAAAGTCGTAGTAGAAGCCGTTGTCGATCGCAGGACCGATCGCCAGCTTGACGTGGGGATACAAGTGTTTGACTGCCTGCGCAAGCACGTGCGAGCAAGAATGACGCAGGGTGCGCAGTTCGTCGTAAATGATGTCACTCATGGTTTTGTACCTTTCTTGCAGGAGAGCGTTTAAGGGGCGTTGCCCCTTAAAACCCCACTCAGGGGGATGATCCCCCTGAGAACCCTGCATGTTAAAAAAATATTTTTCGCTTCCGAAAGCGATAGCTTTCGGCAATAAAAGTTTCTTTGGAGATTCTTAAGAACTTTTCTTTTCAAAGAAAAGTTCTTAAGCGGAGTTTGAGGCAGAGCCTCAACTTACCCGTTCCCTCTCACAAACTCCGCCTGCGTGAGACGCGGTTCACCGCGGAGCTGTGCGGCTGCTTTTGCCGCCGCGCCGAGGTAGGGCTCGCGTTCCATGCGGAAAATGTCTGCGTGAGCGGGGGAATGGCGTTTTACGATTTCGACCGCCATCGGATCGCGGAAAATACCGCCTGCCAATGCCACGGGGAACGGCTTGCCGTCAAAGAGTCCGCCTGCCACGCCGATCAGCTCGGCGATGTATGAGAGGTGGTCCTCCAGCATGGCAACCGCCACGGGGTCGCCTGCGCGTGCGGCTTCAAAGACGTACGGCGCAAAACGGGCAAACTCCGTCTTGGTGTAGCGGTTGATCTCAAAGATGTGCGCGTGGCAGGAGCCTCCGAATTGCTCGTCCAGCGAGCGCGCCAGAGCGCCGTAGGGGTCTCTGCCGTCCAACGTGCGGAAAACGTGCCCGAACGCCGCTTTTCCCAGCTCGTAGCCGTTGCCTTTGAGGTCAAACTGTCCGTAACCGCCGATGCGGTAGATCGACGCGCCGACCTTGACAAAACAGGACGAGCCCGTTCCGCAGATGATAATCGCGCCGTCACGTCCGTCGGGGAACGCGCCGTACAGCACGTTGATGCCGTCGTGCGAGCAGTCGATCGGAATGCCCTCAAAATGCGCCGACAGCGTTTCGTGGAGCTTTTCCGTCATGCAAAAGCTGGTCAGACCCGCAACGCCCGCAAAGATCGATGCGACCTCTGCGGTGTCGATGCCTGCGCGTGTGCAGATGCCCAAAAAAGCGTCGACTAAAAGCTGTTCGGTCGCTTCGTAGCCGATGTCGCCGGGGTTGGAGCGGCCGTGTTCTTCCACCGCGATGACGTTTTGCTCGGTATCGGTCAGGACGATGGCGGTTTTGCTGCCGCCGCCGTCCGCGCCGAGTAAATAGCGTTTCATGTTATTTCTTTTCTTCCAGCAGGGACTTGATCTCGCCGAGGACAGCCAGCGTCTTTTCTTCGACGGTGGGTTCTGCGGGAGCGGGAGGAGCAGCGGGAGCCTCTTCCTCTTCCTTCTTTTTGAGCGCGTCCATCTTTTTCTGGAACATCATTGCGGAACGCACGATGACAAACAGCGTCATGGCAACGATAAAGAAGTTGAGGACGTAGGACAGGAACTGACCGTAGCGGATCGCAACCTCTGCAACCTCAACGGTCACACCGTCTTCGGCGAGGACTTGTTCGGTCAGAATGTACTTGAGCTCAGAGAGGTCTTTGGTGTTTGCCAGTCTGCCGATGACAGGCATCAGAATGTCGTCGACCATGGATTTGACGATCTGGTTGAACGCAGTACCGATGATCATACCGACAGCCATGTCAAGGATGTTGCCTTTGGTGATGAATTTTTTGAATTCCGTCAGAAAAGAGCTCTTTTTTGCCATGGTATGTACGCCTCCTTATCTTATTCTGCGACAGCGGCGTTGAGCTTTGCAAGCAGCGCGTCGACGTCGGTGCCGTGTACTTCGCAAGCCTGCTCGATGGATTCACCGCGGGAGTGCGGGCAGCCGAGGCAGTGCATGCCGATCTCAAAGAAATACTCTGCGAGGTGGGGGTACTGATCGAGCACGTCGCCGATCAAAAGGTCTTTGGTGATTTTCATAGTGGGGTCTCCTTTATTTTCTTGCTTTTTTTGATCGTAGGTTTGACAAAGAGGATGATTTGCACGACGGCTTGCCATCCGAAGGCGGTGAGAGCAGTCCAAAGCAAATGCATCGGATGCGGGATCGCAAATCCCAGCGCCGTGTTGATGCCGGGAACGGCGATCAGAATCAGACTGCACAGCGCAAGCACGGGGAACAACAGCCAAAGCGCGCGGTAACCGAACTGCTTGCGGCGGAATGCGCCGTTTTCCCACAGACAGCCGCAGGCATAGAGAAACTGCGACAGCATGTAGCCGATCATGGTGCAGAAGGTATCTCCCGTGATGCGGTACAGCACATACAGCAGGATGCCGTTTCCGAGTGCATAAAGCGACGGCAGAGCAAGCTGTGCGACGGATTGCATGCCCCCGCGCGGGAGCGGATCACGAAGCAGCTTGCGGTCGGTCGGCAAAAGCGCCAGCACACAAGCGATTGCCAGATTGGCAAAGATTCCGCCAAACAGGATCTCCTGCACGCGGAACGGGAACGCCGTGTTCATCAAGACGGCGCAAAGCAGTGCGACAAACAGGCTCAGAAATCCGGCGGTGAGGTACTGCGTCAGCCAGCGCAAGCGGGAGATCAGCATGCGCGCGCCGAGGATACCGTTGGTGAGGACATGAAAGCCGCTTTCCAGCATCAGCACGTCCGCAGACTCGCGGAGTGCGTCCGGAACGCCCGTCGGCACGGCGGAAACGTCTGTCTCGCGCAAGAGCGGGAGTTCTTCCTCGCTCGACGCGGTCGCCAACACGGTTCTGCCCGCTTGCTTGCGAAGCAGAAGTACGTCCAGCCATTGCTCGTCGGTGGGCTCCAGGAACAATTTATATTTTCCCGCATTGAGGACAAACATACCCCGCTCGGTTGCGGCAATTTCGCGCGAGCTGATCATCTGTCCTTCATGTTCGATGATGCCTGTGCTCTTGCCGATGCTTGCGGCGGTGTAATACGGATCGTTTGTGGAGACGACCGCTTCGATCCCTGCGCGGGATGCTCTGTACATACCGCCTGCGACATCGACCTCCATCGAAATGCGGAACGCCAAAAAGCCGCGGAAGATCATCCGCCGTTCCGCTTCGGGGGAACGCAGGCTCTCGGCATCGGTAACGCCCGAAGCAATTGCGACCAGATACGAGTTGCTTTTGGCGGCGTTTTCTGCATCGGAGAGAATTTTGCGTCGGGAGGACTCGTTGAGCTTGTACTCCTTGCCGTCCTGCTCATAGCCGACACAACGTGACAGAATGTTTTCGGGCGCACCCTTGATCACGGTCGTGGTGCGGTCGTTGTGCAATGCAAGGATCGCGTTGACCTCGCCGTCGGCGTTGTAAGCGGTATCCATGCGGAACCATGTTTCGGTGATATCCTGCATGCCCACACAATAATCGACAAGGTGGGTGTAAACAACCTGCTCGAGCGTTTGCCGTGTTTTGGGGTGATCGGAGCAGACCAGCGAGAGCTTGAGCAGCTCGCTTGCCGCCTGCGGGGGCGGCGCGTCTGCGGGATATGTTTTGCCGCCTGCGCTTATAAGGTGCAAGCGCAGTTTTTTTGGCGGAAAGGTCAGTTCCTTGGTGCACATCACCGTATTGACGGACGCCAGACGCGCCAAACGGTCAAAACGGCGGACGACGACCTTGCTTTGTGAAAGCTTGAGCAAGCCGTCTCCAAACGAGACATATGCCAGCGGAAGCAGGCTGTCGCAGAGCGACGTCGCTCCGACTGCGGCGGAAAGCGCAAACAGCATGTTGATATCGGATCCGCGGAGGATGCCGACAACGATCAGCACAAAGCATCCGAGAATGCACGCGATCGACATATAACGGCAGTGCTCGCGCATGCGGGAGAGCAACGGGGGCAGATACGCGTCGCTTTTTGCATGAATCTGTTTGGTAAGCGTTTGCCTGCCCGTGCGGCAGACCATGGCGCGGCAACTGCCGCCCGTAACGATCGTGCCGGCGTAAAGCATGTTTGCCGAGACCGCTTCGTCCTCACTTGCGACGGAAAATGCCGCTTTGCGGACGCGGTGGTGCACACCGCTGACAGGCGTTTCCAAAGCGGTCAGCCTGCCGTCGTCTTCCAAAATGCGCGCATCGGCGGGGACGAGATTTCCTACGGACAACAGTAGCAGGTCGCCCGGAACGAGCAGACGGCTGTCCACCTTTTGCTCCTTGCCGTCGCGGATGACGCGCACCGCCAGCGCAGAGTATTTCTCTTGCGTGCGCATGATGCGGGATGCCAACAGCTCCGCGCCCGTACCAAACAGCATCAGCAGAAACGCGACGCCCATCGCAAGCAGATACACCGTCTCCTGCGAAAACAGAAACAGTACCAGCATCGCACACAAAAACAGCAAGTTGATCATGCCCGAAAGCTGCCCCTTGAAGCTGCTTGCCGCGCGGAACTCGATCTCGCGTTGGATCAGGTTTTTGCCGTGCAGCTTGAGCCTTGCTTTTGCCTTGCGCGCGGTCAGTCCCGTTTGCAGGTCGCTGCCCAGCGCTTCGGCGAGCTCCTCGGCAGTGAGCGTCTGCGGCGACGGAATGTTGAGATTCGGTTTTTGGGTTGCCTGCATGTGCTCACCTCCTTTTGGGGGGGAGAGTTGAGGCTCCGCCTCAAGCTCCGCTTAAGGAACTTTTTATAAAAAGTTCCTTAAGAATCTTCAAAAATTTTTATGTTTATAAATTTACCTTTCCGATGCGACAGCATCGGGCAATAAAAATTTTTGGGCAGGGATTCTTAAGGGGCAGAGCCCCTTAAGATCCCGTAAAACATTACAAAACAGCCAGCTTGACCTCGCTGTTTTCTACGGATGCGGAAACGGCGGTGACGTTGTCGTTGTAACGCGCCACAAGCTCGGTTGCAATCGCGTCCTCCAGCTCGGTCTGGATCAGGCGGCGCAGGTTGCGCGCGCCGTATTTGTCGGAGAAGCCCTTGTCGGCAAGCAGATCGATGATCTCTTCCGTCCAGGTAAACGAGATGCCTTTTTCGGACAGCACGTCTGCAAGCTCGCCGAGCATGATGCCGCAGATCACGCCGAAATGCTCGCGCGTCAAGCGGTTGAACACAACGATCTCGTCCACACGGTTTAAAAACTCGGGACGCAGGAACGCTTCCAGCGCTGTGCGCACGCGGACTTCGTCGCTTTCCTTGTCTGTGGCGGTAAAGCCCGTCGGATTTGCGGCGGTTGCGCCTGCGTTGGTGGTCATAATGATGACCGTGTTTTCAAAATTGACTTCCTTGCCGTGCGAGTCGGTGATTCTGCCGTCGTCGAGAATCTGCAAGAGGATGTTCATCACATCGGGGTGCGCTTTTTCGATCTCGTCAAACAGCACGACGGAGTACGGCTTGCGTCTGATTTTTTCGGTCAGCTGTCCCGCATCGTCGTAGCCGACGTAACCGGGAGGCGAGCCGATGATGCGCGAAACGGCAAATTTTTCCATATATTCGCTCATGTCCAGACGGATGAGCGCGTCGGGGGAGTCAAACAGATATGCCGCCAGATCCTTGACGAGCTGTGTTTTGCCCACGCCCGTGCTGCCCGCAAAGATAAAGGAGACGGGCTTCTTTTTGTAGGAGATGCCTGCGCGGGAGCGGCGGATGGCGCGCGCGACCTTGTCGATCGCCTCGTCCTGGCCGACGATGTGCGAGCGAAGCGTGGCGGGGAGAGACTCCAGCTTTTTAAAATCGTTTTCGCCGATGGAGGAAGCGGGGATGCCCGTCCAGACCTCGATGACCTTGGCGAGATCCTCGACCGTCAGCTCCAGCTTGTCGCGTTCTGCGGACAGTTCATCAAAGCGCTGGTCCTTTTGCAGACGCGTCGTTTTGAGCTCGGCAAGTCTTGCATAATCCTGCTCGCCCATCATTTCTTTGGCTTCGAGATCGGACTGCTGTTTTTCCAATACCTTGATCTCGTCTGCAAGGGCGTTGAGCTCGTTGATGACGGGGGAGTGCATCGAAACGTTTGCGCACGCCTCATCCATCAGATCGATCGCCTTGTCGGGCAGGAATCTGTCGTTGATATAACGCTCCGACAAACGCACCATCTGACGCACGACTGCGTCGGAAATGCGGATGCCGTGGTATTTTTCGTAGTAGGTGCGGATGCCTTTTAAGATCTCAACCGCGTCCTCGATGGACGGCTCGCCGATCATAACGGGCTGGAAACGGCGTTCCAACGCGGCATCGTGCTCGATATATTTGCGGTACTCGGTCAGCGTAGTCGCGCCGATGATCTGCACCTCGCCGCGCGAGAGTGCGGGCTTGAGAATGTTTGCCGCGTTCATGCCGCCCTCGGCGTTGCCCGCGCCGACGATGGAATGGATCTCGTCGATGACCAGAATGATATTGCCGTTTTCCTTGACCTCGTCGATCAAGCCTTTCATACGGTTTTCAAACTGACCTCTGAACTGCGTGCCCGCGACGATCGCGGTCATGTCGACCAAAAAGACCTCTTTGTTTTTGAGCTTGTACGGAACGTTGCCTGCAGCAATGCGCAGTGCAAGTGCTTCCGCAACGGCAGTCTTGCCGACGCCGGG
>JAFQII010000003.1 GCA_017397605.1 Clostridia bacterium | reverse complement strand
TCAACCGCGTTTCTCCGCAGAGTCTTGCGGACGAGATCAAGACGGGCGATGAGATTGACGCGTTTGTCTACACCGACACCGAGACGTTTTCGGATACCTACTGCTTCTTTGACGAGACGCATGTGGCGGTCAGCGGCAAGGAAGAGCTGGAGCTGACACTGTATTCCTATACCTATGACGAAAACTGGAACACCGTCCAAACGCCCGTTGCGGGTGCGACCGTTACGATCGACGGCAAGGAGACCGCTTTTGTCACCGATGAGAACGGCAAGGTCACCCTTTCGTTTGACGGTACGGGATATTGCGTGGTCAGCGCGGTCAAGGAAGGCACGGCGCTCGTTCCTCCCGTTTGTGCGGTCGCGGTCAGCAGTAACAAGCTTCCCGCAGGTGATGTGTCGCTGGTGCTTTGGTTCTCGCTGATCTTTGTGTCCTGCACGGCGATCTATCTGATCAAAAAGCACGCACGCCATGCGCTGTAAGGTTTTTCTTTTGCTGATTCTGTGCGCCGCACTGCTTGCACTGCCCGTTTCCGCCATGCAAAGCGACGATTTGCTTGCGGTTTTGACGGACGGTGATGCGGACGCGTGGGTGGCGCAAACGCTCCCGTCTCTTGCCGGAGACGGCGGGGAATGGTACGCCATTGCCCTCGCGCAGAACGGCAAACAGTATGATTTTTCCGAGTACGCCGCCGCTTTGACGGCGTATTTTGATGCCGAAAGCATCGGCAGTGCTGTCGAGCGCCAGCGCATCGCGCTTGCGTTGCTTGCGGTGGATGCGGACAGCGATATTCCCGACCGCGTGCTTGCGGACTCCGTCGGCAAGCAGGGAACGATGAGCCTTGTGTTCGGCTTGCACCTGCTCCAAAACGGTGCAAACAGCGGCGCGCATACGGTCGAAAGCGTGACGGCACAGCTTTTGGAGCGTCAAAACGCCGACGGCGGCTGGTGCGTCGCGGGCACGCGCTCCGACGCTGATGTGACCGCAATGGCTTTGCAAGCGCTCGCGCCGCAAAAAGAAACGCACGCGGACGTGATCGAACGTGCGTTATTCTGTCTGTCCGCCATGCAAAAGGAAGACGCAAGCTTTGCGTCCTACGGCGTGTCCAATGCGGAGAGCTGCTGCCAGGTCATCGTCGCCCTGACCGCCTTGGGCATCGATCCCGAGACGGATGCGCGCTTTGTCAAAAACGGCAAAACCGTTCTCGACGCGCTGGAAACATTCCGCCTGCCCGACGGAAGCTTTGCGCACGTGATAGGCGGCAAACGAAACAACTTTGCGTGTCAGCAGGCGTTGCTTGCTTACGTCGCGCTGGAACGCTTTGCGGAAGGCAAAAGCGGGCTGTATGCGTTTGATCCCAAACCGACCGTCCCGCCCGAAACGGACGATGCGCAAACGAGCGAGCAGTCGGAAACTGCATCTTCCTCGCTTGCCGAGCGTCAGGAAAGCACCGATACGCCTGCAAACGACGGAATTCCGCCGTTTCGCATGACCGTGCTGATTCTCGCACTCGTCATCGGACTTGCAAGCCTTGTGTATTTGCTGATCGGCAAAAAATAAATATTGACAAAATATCCCTCCTTGTGTTATAGTGATCATACAAGGAGGGATTTGTTATGAAAAAAAGAGTATTTGCCGTATGGATTTGTTTGCTTGCCGTGATGACCTTGCTTTGCGGCTGTGTCAATGACCGGGAGTCTGCACAGATGGAACAGCAATGCCGCACGTTGCTGGATGCGTTGATCGCGGACGATGTGGATGCCGGTTGGGCAGTCATGAGTCCGCAGTATTGCTCGCGCGAGAGCTTGCAGATGTACTTTGATGAATATGCATCCTATTTTGCGGAGGTCGGCGCGTACGAGCTCAAGCAGAACGGATTTGAGACCTCAATCAACAACGGGATCCGCACGGTATCGCTGTCCTATGCGGTTATCGACGGGGAAGATCTGGTCTGCTATGTCTCTGTATCGAGAGTCGGAGACAGCGACAAGCTTGCGTCCTTTACGTTCACGCCGATCGAGGGCAATGTCTCGACCAAAACGGTGAGCATCATCGTTCTCATTGTGATCGCGTTGTTGGGAGCTTTTGGTTTGTTTGCGGTTGCCGCGGTTGTCATCATCGTCGTTGTGCTTCTGCGCAAGCGTAAGGAGGAAGCACGCAGGGCGGAAGAAGCGTTCCGCTTACAGCAGCAGGCGGACACGCTTGATAAAACAAAAAAGGATGCGTAAACGGGAGCGTTTTATGAAACAACATATCAAAATATTCGCTGTTTTTCTCTGCCTGCTGTTTGTGCTGACGGCGCTCGGCGGATGTGACAAGAAACTGCCCGAGGGCATCGATCTTGCCGAAACGAAAAAAAGCTGCAAGGCGATGCTGGACGCGCTGATTATGGATGACAAAGAAGCGGCGGAAGCGCTGATGAGCGAAACCGTCGATCCCGCCGACTTTGATTCCTTCTACGATATACTCGTGCGGTATTTCAAGGACAACGGTCCTTACACGTTGAAGGTACTCGACGTGAGTCAGGAGGAGCACCAAGGCAATGTCTATGTGAATGTGACGTATGAGGCAAAGCTCTCCGACGGTCACGCTTATATTGTCACTTGTGCGGTGACAGAGGAAGAAGAGGGGCTTGCAGGCATTCAGATACAGGAAAACCTCATCAATGACACACCGCTCGGTTTGCGCATCGCGTTTCTTGTCGGCTCGTTGCTGATGATCGCGCTTACGGTCTGGATGGTAATCGACTGCATCATACGCAAGCCTGACGGCATGGGGCTTTGGATCGTTCTGATGTTGTGTACGGTCAAGCTCTCGTTTGCCGCAAGCTTCGGCGAGACATCATTCGAGTGGGGCATCGGATTGGTGCTGTCCCTTTCGACAGTCGGCACGGGCAGCTATTCGTCGGTCATAAACCTCGCACTCCCCGTCGGTGCGATCGTGTACTTCTTCCTGCGCAAGAGACTGCCGAGCAAAAAGAACGTACCGCAGCCTTCTGACACGATCGAAGGAACCTGTACCGAGCTTCCCGCCGAGGAACCCAAAGAGCCCGACGAAGATTAACCTGTTTGAAAACTCAATTTCGTTGGAGATTCAAAAGAACCTTTCTTTTTATAGAAAGGTTCTTTTG
>JAFQII010000037.1 GCA_017397605.1 Clostridia bacterium | reverse complement strand
TGATCACCGCGCCGTCATGCAACGGAGATTTGTTGAAAAAAATATTCTCCAGCAAGTAGGAAGAAACCGACGCATCCAGAACCGTACCGGTACGGATCTGCTCCTCAAGCTTGACGGAGCGCTCAAACACAATGAGTGCGCCTGTTTTGGTCTTGGAAAAATATTCTGCGGCTGTGCAGACCTCTTTGAGTATCGGCAACAGCACGGTATCCTGTGTTTTATCCAGCTTACCCTTGAAGTTGGAAACAGTCGTACCGCCGACCTTCTCCAAAAAACTGCGGAGCTCGGGCTGAAACACGATGATCAGCGAAAGGATACCGACGGAAAACACGTTGGTCAGAATAAAATTGAGCGCTTTCATCTGCGCAACCTCGCTTGCCAACAGCAAAACGATCAGCAAAACAATGCCCGCAAGCAGTTTGCTTGCACGGCGCTTGCGCATAAACTGAAAAATATAATAGAAAACAAACGCGACCAAAAGGATGTCAAGGACATCCACAAAGCGTATGGATTTGAGTTGCTCGCCTACATAGCGAAAATAATCCAAAATAGCCGTCACTGTTTTCTCCGCCTTATTAAAAATTAACCTATTTTCATAATATCACAATGAAATATGCTTGTCAAGAAAATTCGTCACTTATTTCAAAAAGAAATCACGATTTTTTAACAAAAGAGCGAGCGCGTTGCCGCGATGGCTGATGCTGTTTTTGGCACTGCCGTCCAACTCTGCAAAGGTTTTTGCAAGCGGCTCGTAATAAAACAGCGGGTCGTAGCCGAATGTCCCCGCGCCACGCTTTTCGCGCAGGATGCGGCCCTCTGCCGTTCCGCGGACGGTGATGTGTTCTCCGTCGGGGCGGACTGCGCAGATTGCGCTGACAAAGCGTGCCGTACGCTTTTCGTCAGGGACATCCGCAAGCTCCTGCAAGAGCTTTTGGTTGTTGGCATCATCGTCACCGTGTCTGCCGCAATACCTTGCGGAGTAAACGCCCGGCGCACCGCCGAGTGCATCTACCTCCAGACCGCTGTCGTCCGCAATCGCGCACATTCCCGTCGCGTCGCAGACTGCCTTTGCCTTGAGATAGGCGTTTCCTTCAAAGGTATCCGCATCCTCGGCGATCTCTGCATCGAAGCCCGCCTCGCGCATGGTGATGATCTCGATCGGCAAGCCCGACTCGCGGAAATAGCGTCGGAATTCTTCTGTTTTGTGTGCGTTATTGGACGCGAGGACGATCTGATACTGTTTCATAATTCTTTAACCCTCAAAGAATGCGCTGACAAATTCCGAGCCGTCAAACGGTTGAAGATCATCGATTCCCTCTCCGACGCCGATGTACTTGACGGGAATCCCAAGCTCGCGCTTGATCGCAAGCACGATACCGCCCTTTGCCGTACCGTCCAGCTTTGTCAGCACAAGGCCGGTGATTTCTGCCGCCTTGCGGAATTCCTTTGCCTGCACCAATGCGTTTTGGCCTGTGGACGCGTCCAGCACCAACAGGGTGTCGCGCGTTGCATCGGGCAGCTCACGCGAGATGACGCGATTGATTTTGGCAAGCTCATCGATGAGGTTCTTTTTGTTGTGCAGTCTGCCTGCGGTGTCGACGATCAACACGTCCGCTCCCTGCTTGCGTGCCGCGCCTGCCGCGTCAAACACGACTGCGGCGGGGTCGGCGCCTTCCTTTTGCTTGATCAGAGGAACGTCGCAACGGTTTGCCCAGACCTCGAGCTGTTCGATTGCCGCCGCGCGGAACGTATCCGCGGCGCACAGCATAACCTTTTTACCCTGCTGTTTGAGACAGTTTGCGATTTTGCCGATCGAGGTGGTCTTGCCGACGCCGTTGACGCCGATCACCAGAATAACCGAAACACCCGCACTGCCCAGCGTCAGCTCTGCGCCGTCGCCGACAAGTTCCTTTAAGATCGCGCGGAATTCCTCACGCGCGGGACCCGTCTCGCGGATTTTCTTCTCCTTGAGTCGCTCGCGGAGCGTGTCCGCGATATACTCGGAGGTCTCGACACCGACATCAGCCATGATCAATAGATCGGTCAGTTCCTCAAAAAAATCGTCGTCTACCTTGTCCTCCGAAGAAAACAGCATGTCCACGGGCTTGAGCAGGGCCTCTTTGGTCTTTTGCAGGCCTTGCTTGAGTTTATCAAAAAATCCCATCAGTTTGTATACTCCTTAAAATTGTCTTCCAGGCCCGCAAGACTCAATCGGATGTAATCCGAGATGCCCTTTTGGTGCATGGTGACACCGTAGAGGGTGTCTGCGCGTTCCATCGTACCGCGGCGGTGCGTAATGACGATATACTGTGTTTTTTCGCTGTGCGAACGGATATAATCTGCAAATTTGTTGAGGTTGATGTCATCCAGCGCACTCTCGATCTCGTCAAAGATGCAAAACGGCGCGGGATTGACGCTTTGCAGTGCGAGGTACAAAGCGATTGCGGCAAAAGATTGCTCGCCGCCCGACAGCAGAGAGATGCTGCGCACGCTCTTTCCCGGCGGCTTGAGGATGATGTCGATGCCGCATTCCAAAGGATTATCGGGGTCTTGCAGTTCGATTCTTGCACTGCCGCCGCCGAACAGCTCGACGAATACCTCGGAGAAGCTTTGGTTGATCTTTTGGAACGTCGTGACGAAATGCTCCTTCATCTCCGACTCCAGCTTGGAGATCGTGCCGTCCAGAGAACGTCTTGTTTTTTGCAGATCCTCGACCTGCGTACTCAAAAAGTCGTATCGCTCTTTGATCTGTCTGTATTCCTCGACCGCATTGACGTTGATCGTGCCCATCGCACGGATCTTCGCCTTGAGGGATGCCAGGCGGGACGGCGCTTTTTCCATCTTTTCTTCGGGGAGACGGAACGCCTCCGCGTCGGAATAGGTCAGTTCATAATCGTCCCAGAGCTTGCCCGTCACAAGATCAAACTCCTCGCCCACACGGCGGAAGTTGTTTTCCTCATTGGTGACGGCTACAAATGCGTCTTCACGCTTTTGCTGTGATTCCTTGTGCTGTCTGCGGATCTCGGCAAGCTTGGCTTCCTGCGCTTCCCTGCCGCCAAAGAGCTGTGCAAGCTTTTCTTCGCTTGCGGCGATGCCCTTGCATGCTGCGGCAATTTTCTCATCGATTACCGAGATGCGGTTGCCGCGTTCGGTAATGGTATTCTGTGCCGAAGCGACGGTCACACGGAGGTTTTGAATACGCTCCATGATTGCCGAAAGCGTCTGCGTATGCTGTGTAAGCTGTGTGGCAAGGCTGTCCGCGTGAGATCGCTTGGAGATCAATACGATCTTGGCTTGCCCGAGGGAATCGTACGCCTGCGACTCGCCCACACGCGCTTCTTCGACCAAGCGGCGTGCATCAGCGTTGGCAATCCCGGCTTTTTCCGTCTCGTCGGACGCATTTTTCATGCTGTCGCGGACAGTCTGCAGACGTTCTTCCAGCTCGCGTCTGCCGTCTGTTCCCGCTGCTTGTCCTTCTTCGAAGGCACGGATGTGCGAAAGCTCTTCCTCGATACGGACGAGGTATCCGTTGACCTCGTTTTCTGCCGCATCGTAACGTTCTTTTTGCTCTGCGGAAAGCGTCTCCAGCTCGGTGCACTGCTCCTCCGCGGCGATGACCGCCTTGTGCTTGCGGGAGGCGCGGGAGTCTTTTTCCAACAGCTTTCCGTTGAGATCACGGATCTCCGCGGTAAGGTGCTCGATATCCACCGCGCGGGTGAACACGCCCACTTTCTTTGCAGACGAACCGCCCGTAAAGCTGCCGCCTGCGTTGATAACCTGACCGTCCAACGTGACGATCTTGATCTTATAGCCCGACGCTGCGGCGATTTTTGCCGCATTGTCGATATGATCGGCAATGACGGTTCTGCCCAGCAGGTCAGCCGCAATGCCGCGGTATTGCTCCTCGTAAACGGCAAGGTCGGACGCGATACCGACATAGCCCTCCATATCCTTGATCTTTGACACATCGCAAAGTGTACCGCGCACGGTGTCCAACGGCAGGAAGGTCGCTCTGCCGAGACGGTGATCCTTGAGGTAGCGGATGCATCCCTTGGCATCCTCTGCGCTCTCGACCACGATAAACTGCACGGATGCCGCAAGCGCGGTCTCCAATGCCACGACGTACTCGTTTTCTGCCGAAAGGATGTTGGAAACAGGGCCCAAAAGCACGGCGTTTTTGCCGTCCTTGCGCTTGATCTTACCCGCACCCGCATCACGAAGTACGGTGCGCACACTCTCGGAATAGCCCTCAAAAAGCTGTTCCATGCGCTGTAAGCTTTCGCGGCGCTGTTCCGCGGCTGTCAGCTTGAGACGCAGTGCGACGCTCTCCTCGCGGATCGCCGCTTCGTCTGCGCTGTCTTGCTTGATCTGCTCGCGCAGGTCGCGCAGTTGGCTTAGCGTTTCGAGATATGCGCTTTCCAGCGCGTCGCGCGTTTTTTCCAGTTCGCCTACCGTAATCTGTAAAGCGGAAACGCGTTCTTTGCCTGCGGAAATACGTTCTGCACTCTCGCTGTCGCTCTTTCTGGACGCCTCCAACTCTGCGCCGAGAGCCGCTTCCGTTTTGCTCCAAAGCGCTTCTGCCGCGCGAGCTTCGGCAAGAGCGCGCTCTGCGTCCTCGGCACGTTTGCTTGCATCCGCAACCGCCCGGTGTGCGTTTTGCCAAAGTGTCTCTTTGTCGGTGACCTCCGCTTCAACCTGCGCCGTTTCCGCACGCGCGGCGGCAAGCATGGTCTCGGTTGCGGAAATCTGTCCCGCCGTCAGTGCCGATTGCGCCTCGGACTGCTCGATGGCGGCTGTGCTTTCTGTCACGATCTGCTCGTAATGCGCGAGGTCGTTGAGGCAGACGGCTTTTTCGCCTTCCGCTTCTGCCTTGATGCGTTCCGAAACGGATTTTTCCTGCTCGGTAAGTGACGTCAAGCGTGCGATCTCGTAATTCTCGTTGAGCTGATCGTCAAGCTCTTTTTCTTTTGCCTGCTCGGCTCTCTGCGCTTCTTCCAAAGCGATGCGTGCGGCATTCAAGCCATCCTCGCCGACCGTGCGTTTCTCGCGGAGATCGTCCAGGCGGTTGAGCCACAGTGTGATTTCCAAGCCTTTTTTCTCTTCACTCAAAACGAGATATTGTTTGGCATTTTCGGCTTCTTTTTCGAGCGGCTTGACACGCGAAGATACCTCTGCAAGAATATCTCCGATGCGCAACAGATTATTCTCGGTGTCGGCAAGCTTGCGCTCCGCCTCGGTTTTGCGGTAGCGAAACTTGGAGATGCCTGCCGCTTCTTCAAAAATACTGCGGCGCTCGTCGCCCTTTTGCGAAAGCACCTCGGCGATCTTGCCCTGGCTGATGACGGAATAGCCCTCTCTGCCGATACCCGTGTCATAAAAAAGCTCGTAAATATCGCGCAAGCGTGTCAGCTTGCGGTTGATGTAATACTCGCTGTCGCCGTTGCGGTAATATTTGCGCGTGATCACCGTCTCGGGCGAATCGGACAGCCTGATTTTGTCATCGGAGGCGGCCTCGTCCTCGGTTACCGCGTCCATCGTGATCTGGTGGCTCCCGCGGTATTCCTCCTCGGTGTCGATATACAAAGAAACGGAGGCGCAATTGGACGCGGGACGCGTGGGCGTTCCGTTGAAAATAACGTCATCCATTTTGGAGCCGCGAAGGCTCTTCATACTCATCTCGCCCAAAACCCAGCGAACGGCATCCGAAATGTTGGACTTGCCGCTTCCGTTTGGTCCGATGATGGCGGTGACACCGCGTTCAAATGTAATTTTTGTCTTGTCGGGGAACGATTTGAACCCCTGCATTTCCACTGCTGTCAATCGCATGTGTTTGATTTCCTTTGGTTGATTTGGGTTCTGACGCGATGCGCCGAAAGCGATGCGTCGGTGCGTAC
>JAFQII010000036.1 GCA_017397605.1 Clostridia bacterium | reverse complement strand
GGACAACGGAATGACATCTGTCCCCAAACGCGCGCTCTCGTCGGACAAAAAGATCGCAAGCCTCCTGTCCATGCTCATAAACAAGATCTGTTGCATGACCCACATCACATCGGAAAAACGGCTCACCGCCAGTTCCAATGAAAAGATCTTGACATCGGGATAGCGGGACGATACTTCGGCAAACGCTGCGCCCCCGATCACATAGCACTCGCTGTTTTCCTCTGCGTCCACAAACACGTCAAACGTAACGGTTTGCAACACAGGAGGCAGAGAGCATGCACATTTCCCCTTCATGCAGACGATACAGTGTGATCTCCTTCCCGTCTTCCGACAGGATATACACGCGCAGGCAACCGCGGCGCACCAAAAACACACCCGAGCACTCGGTGCTGTCATGCAGATTTGCACCCTTTGGGTAGGTCATCGCAAGAGAACGCTCGCAAAGAAACGTACGGTCTTGTTCCGACAGTTCGTCCCAAAAGGGAAAGATCTCACGATAGACGGGTTCAAACATTGCTCTTGCCATGGCATTTGCTCCTTTATTATGATACACCCAGTATACATGATTTTTGGTTTTCTGTCAAGAAAACAAAAAAAGAAAGGCCACAAACGATGAAACTTTATGATATGCTGATTTTAGGCGGCGGACCCGCAGGCTACACAGCCGCACTCTACGCATCGCGTGCAGGACTTGACACGCTGATCATCGAAAAAATGGCGGCGGGCGGACAGATGACGCTGACGGGCGACATCGACAACTACCCCGGCTTTGAAGAAGGCATCGACGGCTTTACGCTCGGCATGAAAATGCAGCAGGGTGCAGAGCGTTTCGGTGCAAAGACAGAATACGCCGAGGTTATTTCGGTCGACTTTTCGCAGACGGTCAAGCGCGTCGAAACGACAAACGGCACGTTCTGGGGCAAAACGGTCGTGATCGCCACGGGGGCAAACCCGAGGGAGCTGGGCTTGGAGAACGAGCAGGCTTTGACGGGAAGAGGCGTACATTACTGCGCACATTGCGACGGCAGATTCTACAAGGACAAAACGGTCGTCGTGGTCGGCGGCGGTAATTCCGCGGCGGCAGACGCGCTGTACCTTGCGCATCTGGCAAAGCAGGTTTATGTCGTGCACCGCAGAGACACCCTGCGCGCGACCAAGCTGTATCACCAGCCTTTGATGCAATCGCAAAACGTCACGTTTTTGTGGGACAGCGCGGTAGAATCGTTTGATGCCGACGGCAGGCTGAACGGCGTCACGGTCAAACATCTCAAAACGGGCGACCGTACGGAACTTGCTTGCGACGGCGTATTCATCAGCATCGGCAGAAAGCCCGCGACGGAGTTTTTGGCAGGACAAATCACCTTGGACGAGCAAGGTTACATCATCGCAGACGAAACGACAAAGACGAACGTCGACGGCGTGTTTGCGGTCGGCGACATCCGCACCAAAACGTTGCGCCAGGTCGTGACGGCGGTTTCCGACGGTGCAGTTGCGGCACATTTTGCGGAAGAATATCTCGCAGTCACGCATTTTCCCTCTTGACAAACGCTGTGATGTGTGCTATAACCATAGCAACACATTTGGCAAAGGACGTTTTTTGATGATGCATTTTCTTCGTAAGGACGACGATATGTAGCACTTGAGCCTTCGGTTTTCTTCCGTTGGTGCAAGTGCTTATCGTGTTGTGCCTGTGAAGAAAAAGCCGTCGGATTTTGGATACACTTTGCTTTTTTGACATCGGCACATTGCCGGTGTTTTTTGTTTTTGAAAGAGGGTGATCCCATGCGGCATACAGATGATGTCGGCCTTGACGGTGCTTTTGTGGTAAGCAAAAGAATCATTTTTTGACAACAAGGAGACTGTTATGACCTATATCAACAAAGAAATCAAACAAAACCATATCCGCATTTATGAGCTTGCGAAATACATCGGGCAGACGGTGCGCGTCTGCGGAACGGTGCACAAGATCCGCGCCATGTCGGGCTTTGCGTTTGTCATTCTGCGCACCGAAACGGCGCTGTTGCAGTGTGTTTACGATGAAAAAACCGCGAACTTTTCCGTCGCGGAGCTCAAAGAAAACATGTCCCTTTGCGTGACGGGCTTAGTCGTCGCGGACACGCGGAGCAAGGTCGGGTTTGAACTGCAGATGCGCGAAATCGAGATCCTTTCCGTGCCTTATGAAGAGCCTCCGATCGTCATCTCGGGCAAGGAAGTGAGCACCTCCCTCTCCTCGCTTCTGGACTACCGTCCGCTGACGCTCCGCAACGAAAAGGAGCGCGCCGTCTTTGTCGTACAAGCCGCGCTTGCGCGTGGCATCCGTACGTTTTTGGAGCAAAACCGTTTTGTGGAGATCCACACGCCCAAGATCGTGTCGGGCAGTGCGGAAGGCGGTGCAAACGTGTTTGGCTTGGACTATTTCGGAACGCCTGCGTTTTTGGCGCAAAGTCCGCAGTTCTACAAGCAGACGATGGTCGGCGTTCTGGAACGCGTCTACGAGATCGCGCCCGTGTTCCGTGCGGAAAAGCATGACACCTCGCGCCACATCAACGAGTACACAAGCATCGACTTGGAGATGGGGTTTGTCGAAGACTTTACCGAGCTGATGCAGCTGGAAACTGCCATGCTGTCGTTTGCGTTTGCGTTCGTCGCAGAGCATTGCGCGCGTGAGATTGCGTTGCTTGGTGCAAAAGTTCCCAAAATCTGCGGGATCCCCGCGATCACCTTTGCAGAGGCAAAAGCCATGCTTTGCGCTCCCGACGGCGACGACTTTGAGCCGACGGAAGAAAAGCGGCTCTGCGAGCTGATTTACAAGCAGACGGGGAGCGAACTGGTCTTTGTCACGCATTACAAAACATCCAAGCGCCCTTTTTATACCGCAGAAAACGCCGAGAATCCTTCCGTCACGGACAGTTTTGACTTGTTGTTCCGCGGTATTGAAGTGACCACGGGCGGAAAACGAATCCACGACTATGAGACGCAGGTACGAAAAATGCAACGTCTCGGCATGGATGTGAATGCGTTTGCAAGCTATCTCATGGCGCACAAATACGGCTTGCCGCCCCACGGCGGTATGGGCATCGGCTTGGAACGGCTGACCGCAAAGCTGTTGGGCTTTGACAACGTGCGCCGCGCAACGTTGTTCCCAAGGGATGTAAACAGGCTCACGCCGTAAGGCTATCGTTGACAGAGCTTTGTTTTTGTGGTAAAATACTCTCATCAAGCAAAAGGAGTATTCGCCATGAAAACAAAGCTCTCCGCAAAATTCTGGTTTGTTCTCACCCTGTTCAGCCTCGTCGGGCAGATCGCATGGGTTGTGGAAAACATGTATCTCAACGTGTTCATCTACAAAATGTTCCACGCATCCGCCGCGGATATTTCCGCAATGGTATCCGCAAGCGCCGTTGCCGCTACGCTGACAACCGTATTGATCGGCGCGCTGTCGGACAAGATCGGCAAGCGCAAGCTCTTTATGTGCGGCGGCTACCTCGTTTGGGGCGTCTCGATTTTGAGCTTTGCGCTGTTGAAAGAGGATCTGATCGCATCGGCGTTCCCGATGGCGGCTTCTGCCGCGTCGGTCGGCGTGTCGCTGGTCATTTTGCTGGACTGCGTGATGACGTTTTTCGGTTCAAGTGCCAACGACGCCGCATTTAACGCATGGCTGACGGACAGCACCGACGACAGCAACCGCGGACAGGCGGAAGGCATCAACTCCATGATGCCCTTGGTTGCGATCCTTGCCGTATTTGGCGGTTTTATGGCGTTTGACCTTGACAAAGAATCGAGCTGGACGTATATCTTTGTCATCATCGGCGCGGTCGTTCTCGCGGTCGGCGTACTGGGCTGCTTTTTGATCAAAGAGCCGCCGATCGCACCTGCAAAGGAAAGCTATGTCAAAACCGTCGTGCACGGCTTTTTGCCCTCGACGGTTCGCGCAAACGCGCCACTGTATTTTTATCTGATTGCGTTTATCGTCTTTAACACCTCTATTCAGATCTTTATGCCCTACCTCATCCTCTATTATGAGGTGTCTTTGCAGATGACAAACTACGTGTTTGTCATGGCGCCCGCGATCATTCTCGCATCGGTCGTCACGGCGTTCTGGGGCAAGGTATATGACAAAAAAGGCTTTTCGTTCTCCGCGTGGTACAGCCTGCTTTGGCTGTGCGCGGGGTATGTCTTGCTGTTTCTGTTCCGTCATACCGCGCTCGTGTTTGTCGGTTCTCTGCTGATGATGTGCGGGTACCTGTCGGGCATGGCGGTGTTTGGTGCCAAGATCCGTGAGCTGACGCCGAGCGGAAAGTCGGGCATGTTTCAAGGTGTGCGCATCTTCTCGCAAGTGCTCGTCCCCGGACTGATCGGCCCGTTTATCGGCAAAACCGTACTGGCAGGCGCAGAAAAAATCGTCGGCAACGACGGCACGGAATCCTTTATCCCCAACGCAAACATTTTTGCCGCCGCGCTGGGTGCCGCACTCATTCTGGCGGTGCTGTTTATCCTGTTTCAAAAGAAAGCGGCGTGCAAACGCACACCGCAGAAATGAGTTTTATTATAACATTCGGACCGTCAATAATCAAGCAGAGAACGTAAAAAAGTCTTGCGCCGCCGTGTTTTTTGTGATATACTGGGGACATCACAAAAAGGAGCGTACAAATGATGTTTTATTCATATGTTATGGGCATCGGGGATGCTGTGTTGGAGCTTGTTCCGCGCGGATTTGCCGTCGAGCGCGACGGAGAGAATTATACCGTGGCATTTCCAAACGAAAAAGCACGCGAGTGGGAATCGTTTATCTGCTCACACTTAGAGCTTGAATACTGGAACGAATACATCACGCACGACCGTGCCGTATTTTTGTTTCACTTGCAGGACGGCATCAAGCGCTTTGATGTGCAAGGCTTTGAAAACGAAGAAGTTTTGGCGCTTTGCGAGACGCTCTGCGGATGTAAATTCGGCTCCGTCAAAAAAATGCTGTCCGGCAATCATTTTTATCATCACGCGGTTTTTGAAACCGGAAAGGAACATACCATGAATCCTCTTTATCAAAAATCCGTCCTCTTTGTGGGCGACTCCCTTTGCGAGGCTTACTGCGAGCGCGAAAGCGAGCAATACAAACATCAAATGGGCTGGGCAGGCAGAATCATGGCTGCCAACGAAATGACAGGACTCAACAAGAGCTTGGGCGGTGCTTCGATCGGCAACTGCCGCGGCGAAAATCTCGTCTACAACCAGCTCATCGCCATGACGGGCAACATC
>JAFQII010000035.1 GCA_017397605.1 Clostridia bacterium | reverse complement strand
CCTGATCGATGCCGAGGGCAAAAAAAGCCGCATCCGCAAGCGCGGACACGGTGGAAAGGATATGTATTTTCATACCGTCAAGACCAAGATCAGCGACGTCAAGCGCATCGAGGTCGAGACGCGCATCACAAAAGACGAATACGACACACTTTTGCAGTACGCCGATCCGACACGCAACACGATCAAAAAAACGCGCTACTGCTTTGTGTACGAGGGGCATTATTTTGAGCTGGACGTTTTTCCGTTCTGGAACGACAAATCACTCATGGAGATCGAGCTTCTCGACGAAAACGAGCCGTTTTCCCTCCCGCCCTTTGTCACCGTCATAGAAGAAGTCACGCATGACAAACGGTACCGCAACTCGGCATTGGCAAAGAAAGAATAAAAACGTTTAGGGGGTGCTCTTTTTTCCAAAAGAACACCCCTTGAGAATTTTCAAGAAAACCGATTGCCGAAAACTGACTTTTCCGGGGGAAATAAGAGCGGGGGCGTGGATCGTTCTACTCCCTTTTCTCCAACTCGTCCTCAATCGCGCGCGCGACAGTGCTCATCGGCGTGTCCAGCGCGTTGCAAATGCGGTAAAACGTTTCCAAAGTCGGCTTGCGCTCCCCGCGCTCAATCGCACTCAAATGACTCCGCCCAATGTCCGCCAACCCGCTCAACACTTCTTGGGAAATGCCTTTCGCTTGTCGAAAACATGCGATCACTTTTCCGACCGCAACCGCATCTAACGTAGGAATATACATATCATCACCTCATGTATATTCTACGTTATTTTTGTGTTTTCTATGAACACATATGTTGACATTTGAACACTTATGTGTTATAATGTCGGCGAAAAAAACAGAAAAAGGAGAGCATAAAATGACAAGAAGCAGACGAGTAACCCTTTTATTTGTGCTCGCGTTGACCTGCGGTATATTGCTCGCAGTCGCGCCATTGCAAGTGGGTGCAGCGGAGGAAGGCTGCTATGTCTATACCGTATCAAACGGAGAAGCGACAATTACCGGATACACGGGTTCGGAGCCGGGTGTTTCAATTCCGTCTTCAATTGCGGGTTATCCCGTGACGGCGATAGGCAACGGCGCATTCCGCGGCGCAAATTTTAGTAATCTGACGATTCCAAATAGTGTGACAACAATCGGTGACGGCGCATTTGCATCCTGCATAAATTTGCAGATGATATCGATTCCGCCATCAGTTACCTCGCTTGGCGACGGTGCGTTTGAAGATTGCATCGGTGCTTCGACCATTGATGTTCAGAGCGGTTTGGCAACACTAAACGGTGCATTTGATGGCTGTATCAACGTACAGATATTGGATCTTAGCGAAACAAATATTATACGCATTGATGCAGGATCGGTTTTTCTGAATCTTGTGGACGTTTATTTGCCTGCAAGTCTGACGGAGTTGAACGCCGGGTGGTTTAAAGAAAACTACAAGTTGTGGAATATTTCGATCGACAATGGCAACTCTAAGTACAGCGTCAAGGAAGACTGTGTTATCTCTGCTGACGGTACGCTTGTGATGGCTACTACAAGGGTAAGCGGCATTCCGGTAGGCGTCTCGGCAATCGGAGCGTATGCTTTTTCCAACCGTGCCGGATTTAACGAGGTGACGATCCCTGCCGAAATCACTAAGATCGATGCAAATGCGTTTGCAGGCTGTTCTCGGCTGACTAACATTTACTGTGAGGTTGCTTCCAAACCAAACGGTTGGGATGATGACTGGCTGGGTGACTGCGGTGCGACCGTACACTGGCTGGAAGATTACAGCGACTATACATATGAGATTTCAAATGATGAGGTAACGATTACGGGATATAACGGCCAAGGCGGCGATGTCGTGATTCCGGAGACGATAGAAGGATATCCGGTGACGGCGATTGGTTCGCACGCTTTTTCCGGCAACAAATTGTTGATAAGTGTCGAGATTCCCGAAGGGGTAATAAGCATTGGTGATTATGCATTTAAGAACTGTGTTGAACTTGAAAGCATAAATATTCCCGCCGGAGTAACCGGTATTGGAGAGTATGCATTCAATAGTTGTCAGTCGTTGACAGAAATAACGCTCCCGGATAACCTGACAACTATTAAGGCTTATACATTTGCAAGCTGCTATTCATTGAGTAGAGTAAATTTACCCAAAAATATTACAAATATAGGACACTATGCGTTTTGGTTTTGTAAATCGTTGTCGAGTATTGATTTCCCTAAGAGTTTATCAAGCATTGGCGTATATGCGTTTTCATCATGTCCTCTCACGGCGCTCGAACTTCCCGATAGTGTTATCAGCATTGGATCAGATGCTTTTTCTGATTGCGGATCGTTGGAAACTGTAACGCTTTCGAAATCGTTGACAAGCATTGAATCATATTTGTTTTATGGATGTACATCGTTAAATAACATTGAGATTCCGGACAATGTTACGAAAATAGACATAAACGCATTCGGCAAGTGCACATCACTGGAAACAATCGCGTTACCGGCTAAATTATCCAAACTCGGAAACTATGCATTTAACAAATGTGTTTCGCTAAAAAGCATAAGCATTCCCGAATCCGCAAAAACTGTTGGTATAAATGTATTTTCGGATTGTGATGCACTAAAAGATGTTTATTGCGCAGTAAGCTCGTTGCCGGGCGGATGGAACGAAAACTGGCTCGGCAATTGCACCGCAACCGTTCACTGGACGATTGCAATCGACCCCAACCTCATTTTCTCCGGCGCGTCGATCACGTTGTTCGACGACCTGACGGTGAATTTCAAGGCGGACGCGGCGTTGTTTGAGACTTACACCGATCCTTACGTTGTGTTTGTTCAAAACGGCATCGAGACGACCGTGACGGAATACGAGGTCGAGGACGGTTATGTCGTCTTTGCGTTTGCGGACATTTTGCCCAACCAAATGAACGACGAGATCACCGCGACCATGTATGCGACGCTGGACGGAACGGTTTATATGAGCGAAGCGAAGGCGTACAGCGTTGCGACGTACTGCTACAACATGCTGGACAAATACAGCGATGACGAAAAACTTCGCACGCTGTTGGTCGACATCCTCAACTACGGCGCGGCAACGCAGGAATACACCGGTCACAACACCGCAAACCTTGCAAACGCGGGACTTACCGACGCGCAAAAGGCGTGGGCGACCACCGACCGCGCGTTTGTTTCTGTCGAAAACGTCAAGCACGCAGAGATTGCTTCTCCTGCCGTGACGTGGATCGGAGCAGGTCTCAACCTGTCCGAGTCGATCGCGGTGCGCTATGAATTTACAACCGCACGCACCGACGGCTTGACCGCCAAGGTGACCTGCGGCGGCAAAACGTGGGAGATTGCGGAGTTCTTCAAAAACGAACAGGACAAGGACGTTTTGCTCGTGTACATCAACGCGGGCTACATGAACGAGCCGATTTACGTGACGCTGTATGACGGCGAAACCGCAGTGAGCGATACCGTTTGCTACAGCATCGAGTCCTATGCATCGACCTACGGCGAAGACGCAGAGCTCGGCGCGCTGGTCAAAGCGATGATGAAATACGGCGACGCGGCAAGCGCGTACATTACGAAAGGATAAACACCATGGAAAAGAAACAGTACACCGCCCCCCAAGCGGAGATTTTGGATCACACCTTTGAAGATATTATTGTCGCAAGCGGAGAACCGATACCGCAGGCAGATGAGAAGATAGAGCTTCCGCTCGCTGTGTTTGACAAATGAAAAAAGCATGCGCGGTGATAGCCGTCATGCTTTGCGGTTTATTTCTTGTTTCGTGCGGCGGTGACGACGATTTGTTGCGCGCACCGTCGGCAAACGAGATCTCCCGTGCCGAGAGCGAAACGGCATCCGAAGAAACAAGCGGCACAGTCAGCGGCATCACCTTGCCGGACGATATTTTTTAAAAAAATAAGATTTTCTCGGGGATTGTAGACCTCGTCTATGACGAGCTCGGGGTGTTCTTTTTTCCAAAAGAACACCCCTTGACCGTTTTTTATTTACTTCAATTCCACGTTGCCCGACAGAAAGCGGATGGCGCGTTCGACGGCGTCTTTGGAGTCGTACCACGGCTCGTTTTCGTAGTTGTAGTCAAATTTTTTGCAGAACCACGAGAT
>JAFQII010000034.1 GCA_017397605.1 Clostridia bacterium | reverse complement strand
TCCGGAATGTGCAGAATGATACCGCTGTCCTGCAGATTTTTGATCACTTGCTCGCGCAGAGACGCGATGTAAGGCAGGCGGTCCTTGCTTTGCAGGACGTCTTCCGCCGCCGCGCCGAACGCCGCGATCGCGGGGACGTTTTCGGTGCCGGAGCGCATGCCGTTTTCCTGACCGCCGCCGAGCAGGTATGCGGGCAGGTTGCGGATATTTTTGCCGATGTACAAAGCGCCCGCGCCTTTGATGCCGCCGATTTTGTGGGCGGAAACCGTCACGAGGTCGCAGACGGATGACAGCTTGTCGTATTCCGCCTTGCAAAAGCCTTGTACCGCATCGCAGTGCAACGGTGCGTCACTGCCGCTTTCGGTGAGGATGCGCCGTACCTCCGCAAGGTCGTAGACCGCGCCCGTCTCGTTGTTTGCCTGCATGATCGAGAGAAAGGCGACGGGGGACTGCAGTTCGGCTTTTAACTGCTCTGTGTCGAGCATGCCGTTTTTGGTGCGCAGGCGCACGACGGAAAAGCCCTGTGACTCCAAAGCCTTGAGAGGCTCTTCCACAGACGGGTGCTCGCTGTCGGTCGAGATGATCTTGTTTGCGCGCTTAGCGCGTGTCTTGGCAAGCCCAAACAGCACCTGGTTGTTGGCTTCGGTGCCCGAAGAGACAAAGGTGATCTGCGCGGAATCGCAACGCATGGCGCGTGCGACCTGCCCACGCGCGGTATCCACCAGACGCTTTGCCGCCAAACCCGCGCCGTGCAGAGAGGACGGATTGCCAAACTCGGCAAAAGCCGCTTGTGCGGCGCACAATGCGTATTCGCTCGGTTTTGCCGTCGCGGCGGAGTCAAAATACAGATAATCGGGCATGCTGCACCTCAAACAAAAAACTTTCATCACCGTATTATACCGCGGAAATCGCTTTCCGTCAACCGCAAAACACAAAAAAGCCAAAGCCAAAAACATTAACAATTTGTAAACTTTTGCAAATGTTCTGCACAGATGCAAAATTTTCTATTTACAGATCGCAAAAAAAAGAGTATAATAAGATGATCGAATGCTTTTTCGATTTTATATAGATGTCACATAGATATATGAACGTAAAACTGCATGTTTGGCTATCTGCATTTCATATAGAAATCGGGAGAGCATAGATTTGAATATATATTAGGAGGCGAATCTATGGGACCCGCAGAGATTGCGGTCGTTGCCGGTGTCGGCATCGCCGCAGCAGTGATATTTTTTATCGTCGGTTATTTCCTTCGCAAAGCGACCGCGGAAAAGAAGATCAAGTCCGCCGAGGCGGAAGCACAGCGTTTGGTCGATGAGGCGCGTAAAGACGCCGAGTCTGCCAAAAAAGAAATTCTCGTCGAAGCAAAGGACGAGGCATTTAAGATTAAAAACGACGCAGAGCGTGAGGCAAAGGAACGCCGCACGGAGGTTCAGCGTCA
This sequence comes from Clostridia bacterium, assembly GCA_017397605.1. Classification (GTDB taxonomy): domain Bacteria; phylum Bacillota; class Clostridia; order Oscillospirales; family CAG-382; genus Coliplasma. The sequence continues at coordinate 8,735 of JAFQII010000034.1, read as the reverse complement.
GGAACGCAGAATTTCTCAAAAAGAAGAAAATCTCGACCGAAAGCTCGAAAATCTTGAGAAAAAAGAAGAAACGCTCAACAACAAGATCAAAGCCAACGAAGCCCGTATGGAAGAGATCGAGAAGAGCATCGTAGAACAGAACGAAATGCTCCAGCGCATCGCAGAGATGACGACCGAAGAGGCACGCGAGCTGTTGATGAGCCGCGTCGAGAGCGAGACGCGCCATGAAATGGCGATGAAGCTCTCCGAGCTGGAGGAAGAATACCGCGAAACTGCCGAGGACAAGGCAAAGAATCTGATCGCGCTTGCGATTCAGCGCTGTGCGGCAGACAGCGTTTCCGAGCAGACCGTTTCCGTCGTTGCACTTCCCAATGACGAAATGAAGGGCAGAATCATCGGACGTGAGGGTAGAAATATCCGCGCGATCGAGACGCTGACGGGTGTCGACCTGATCATCGATGACACGCCCGAGGCAATTGCCATTTCTACCTTTGACCCTGTTCGCCGCGAGGTCGCAAGACTCGCGCTGGAGAAATTGGTCTCCGACGGCAGAATTCATCCGTCCCGCGTAGAGGATATGGTCGAAAAATGCCGCAAGGAAGTTGATGTTGCAATCAAGAAGGCAGGCGAGCAAGCCACCTTTGAAACCGGTATCCACGGTCTCAACCCCGAGCTGATCAAGCTGTTGGGCAGACTGCGTTACCGTACAAGCTACGGACAAAATGTTTTGCGCCACTCCATTGAGGTATCTCTGCTTTCGGGCATGATCGCATCCGAGTTGGGCGTTGATGTCAACGTTGCAAGACGCGCAGGCTTGTTGCACGATATCGGTAAAGCGATGACCCATGAGATCGACGGCTCGCACGTTCAGATCGGTGTGGACATTGCCCGCAAGTACAAGGAATCCAAAGAGATCATCCACGCGATTGAGGCGCATCACGGCGACGTAGAGCCCACAACCTACATTGCAATGATCGTGCAGGCGGCGGACGCAATTTCCGCGGCACGTCCCGGTGCACGCCGTGAAAACCTTGAAAACTACATCAAGCGTTTGCAGAAGCTTGAGGAAATCGCAAGCTCGTTTAAGGGTATCGAAAAAGCGTTTGCGATTCAGGCGGGCAGAGAGATCCGTATTATGGTCAAGCCCGAGGAGGTCTCGGATGACGAGATGATCTTCCTGGCTCGTGACATCGCCCGCAAGGTCGAGTCCGAGCTGGAGTACCCGGGTCAGATCAAGATCAACGTGGTACGCGAAACGCGCCAGAGCGAATACGCGAAATAAATACTTCGCTCTCACTCAAAACAATAGAAAAGCAACAGGGGGTAAGATGCTTACTCCCTTGCTTTGTCAAAAAGGAGGGAAACGGGCTTGAAGATTTTGGCGATCGGCGATATTTACGGCACGCAGGGACTCGCGTGTGCGGAACAGCGTTTGCGCCGTCTGCGCGATGCGGAGGGTGCGGATATGGTGATCGTCAATGCGGAGAACGTTTCTCCCGCCAACGGCACGGACGTACGCGGTGCGCAGGCGTTGTTTGACGCAGGTGCGGACGTTTTGACGGGCGGCAATCACAGCTTGCGCCATCAATCGTTCTTTTCTTACATGGAAGATCAGCCGTACGTGCTCCGTCCGCTCAATTTTCCCGATGCCGCACCGGGCAAAGGATATTGCATTTTCCATGCGCGCGGAGGCTTGCGTGTTTTGGTGCTCAATGCACAGGGGCAGATCTTTTTGGATTCGTCGATCGACAATCCGTTTTCTGCAACGGAGCGCTTGCTTGCGAGATTGGAAGGCAAATACGATTTTGCTGTCTGCGATTTCCACGCAGAGGCGACGAGCGAAAAAGCGGCGTTTGCCGCGTGCTTTGACGGCAGACTTTCGGCGCTTTGGGGAACGCACACGCACGTGCAGACCGCGGACGAACGGGTTTTGCCGAGAGGGTGCGGATTTATCAGCGACCTCGGCATGAGCGGGGTGGAAAACTCCATCATCGGTACGCGTGCCGAGCAAGTAATCAAGTATTACCGCACGCATGTCCGCAGCCGCTACGAGGCGGCGGAAGGCGACACGGTGCTTTGCGGTGCGTTGTTTGAAATTGACGAGCAGAGCCGCAAGTGCTTGCGCGTCAAACGAATTCGGTATTAAAACACAGAAAGGATATACAAACCATGCAGTTTATTTTCAAAAGCCTGACCGCAGGCGCAAACCCTGCAGACACGGGTTCGCTGTTGATGACGGTCGGTATGATCGTGGTGCTGATCGTTGTGTTCTACTTCTTCCTGTACAGACCGCAGAAAAAGCAGGAAAAAGAAACGGCTGATATGCGCAATTCCATCGAACTGGGCGACGTTGTTTCCACCGTCGGCGGCATCATCGGCGTTGTGGTCCGCATCAAGGACGATATGCTGTTGATCGAGAGCGGTGCAGACCGCACCCGCATCCAGATTCAGAAATGGGCGGTTCGCAACATCGAAGAGCGCGCACATCCCGAAGCACACGGCGCAGGCGACAAAGACGGCAAAAAACTGAAGAAATAAGAAAAAGGACTTGCCGCGCATCCGTGTGGTGAGTCCTGCCTTTTTTTGAGAAAGGAAATACAGCTATGAAAAAATCCATGCAAAGAAAATACGCCCGCTTGCTGGTCCGCATGGGCGTCAACATTCAAAAAGGACAGACCTTGATCGTCCGTGCCGACACGGAGATCTATCCGTTTGTCGAAATTCTGGCAGACGAGGCATACAAGGCAGGCGCGGGCGACGTGCAGATCGAGTGGTCCAATCAGACGCTGACCACGCTGGCGTACCGCCACCGCACGCTGACTTCCTTGTCGCGTGTTGCGCCCTGGAAAGAAGCAAAGCTGAAAGAAGAAGCAGAAACGCTCCCCGCGATGATCCGTATTTGCTCCGAGGATCCCGACGGCATGAAGAACCTTAATCAGGACAAGGCAAAAAAGGTTCGTCAGCGTCAGTATCCCATCCTCAAGCCCTACCGCGAGCAGATGGAAAACCGCTATCAGTGGTTGGTCGCGGCGGTTCCCGGCAAGGCATGGGCAAAAAAGGTGTTCCCCGGCGAGCGCACCTCCACCGCGGTGGAAAAGCTTTGGAACGCGATCTTTGAAGCATGCCTTGTGACCGAGGAGAACGATCCGATCGCCGCATGGCAGGAAAAGAACGCACTCATGGCGCAGAAATGCGAGCAGCTCAACAGCTACCGCTTTGATTATCTGGAATACAAAAACGGCCTCGGCACGGATTTCCGTTGCACGCTGATGCCGCAGTCGCTTTGGTGCGCGGGCGGCGAAAAAACGCTGGGCGGTACGTTCTTCAACCCCAACATGCCGACCGAAGAGGTGTTTACCACCCCCAAAAAGGGCTGCTGCGACGGCAAGCTGGTCGCGTCGATGCCGCTTTCGTATCAGGGCACGCTGATCAAGGATTTTTGGATCGCGTACAAGGACGGCAAGGCGGTCGAGTGGGATGCCAAAGAGGGCAAAGCGGCGCTGGACAGCATGCTCGGTTCCGACGAGGGCGCATTGATGCTGGGCGAACTGGCACTCGTTCCCGCGGATTCGCCGATCTCCAACCAGAATTTGTTGTATTACAACACCTTGTTTGACGAGAATGCAAGCTGTCACGTTGCGGCAGGCAGAGGCTACAGCAATTGCGTCGAGGGCTTTGAGAACATGACCAAGGAGCAGTTTGACGAGCTGGGTGTCAACGACTCGCTGATCCACGTAGACTTTATGATCGGTACGCCCGACATGTCGATCGTCGGCTATAAGGACGGCGTCGCAACACAGATCTTTAAAGACGGCAACTGGGCACTCTGAAAGGAAACAAACGATGAAAAACTTTAAACTCGGTATTCAATTGTATTCCGTCCGCGACGATGCGGCAAACGATTTGGACGGCACGTTGCGTGCGCTGTCCGAAATGGGTTATGAGGGCGTAGAGCTCGCAGGGCTCTATGGACACACGCCTGCGGAGTTCCGCGCGCTGGCGTCCTCGCACGGCTTAGAGATTATCTCCGCACACACGGGCTTGTGGGAATTCAGAGGCGACAAGTCTGCTTCGGAAGTCATCGCGCAGTACGCTGAGGCAGGATGCAAATACATTGCGATCGCAAGTATGGCAAACGAAGACCGCCCCGACGGCGCAAACTGGGAGAGCGCACGCACGCTGATCTCGGAGATTGCGGCAGAATGCAAGGCGCAGAGAATTCAACTGCTGTACCACAACCACGATTTTGAGTTTAAAATGATGCCCGACGGCAGATATATGCTCGAGTGGCTGTACGACTGCGTGGACGGTACGGAAATCGACATCTGCTGGGCGCACATCGTCGGCACGGACCTCACCGAACTTCTTGCCAAGCATAACGGCAAAGCACCGCTTTTGCACCTCAAGGACTACGTCGGCGACCACACGCAGGAGCATTACGACACGCTGGGCGTTGCGCACACGGTCGCTCCCGACGCAAAAGCTTTGATGCTTATGCCCGTCGGACGCGGTGTGCAGAACGTCCCCGCAGTATTGACAGCGGCAGAACAGGCAGGCACGGACTGGCTGATCGTCGAGCAGGACTCCCCCGCAGAGGGCGACACCCCGATGCAATCCGCAGGCTGCTCCGCAGAATACCTGTGCGGTCTGCTGGGTAAATAAGAATATATACAAAGAACGGACACGGCAAAAACCGTGTCCGTTTTGTGTTGTGGGATGTCTGATATTACTCCGTAACCAGTGAATGTTCGTTGCGAGAGCCGTATTCCTCGAAAGTGAAATACTCGCTGATTTGATCGGTACTTTCAAGAACGATTGTATCGGGGAATACGATCGAAATAAATGTTCCGTTATGGTTGATATACCATGTGTTGTGTTTTTTTCGATACGCGAATCCATCATATTTTGTCAGCCCATGTTCATCTTCCGCCGGGATCCTCGATTTCATGGATTCCATTTGTGCATCAAAATCAATTTGGCTTGTTTTAATAACAACAACTATATCTTTGGGGTCGACTACTCTGTCTTGAGACGCCAACCGTTCAAGCGGCAAAAACGAGTAGCGAAAACAATTCGGATGCACATCAACATATTCCAAGCCATAATCATCAATCTGAAGAGTTGGGATTACAAGGTTTTCGGCTTCATTTGTGCTAAGCAAAGCGTTTTCCGACAAAAGCTCGCCTTGCGACTCGACCCATTGATAAAAGGAGGTCATATCATGAAAACGATATAAAACATCAGGTTCGGCACTGTCCGTTTCTTTTTGACAACTTGACAACGCAAGGATAAGCATCGGTATAAACAACAGCACAAGAAACTTCTTTATCATATCTTTCCTCCTTATAAATACGGTTTTTGACAGCGTCAATACAGGCGCCGCAAAACTCGTTTTCGTTGCCTTGCAATTCTGTCTTTTATACGCCTTTCGTCTATAAAAAAGTTGATTTTTTACTTCCTTGATTTGACTATAGCACACATGCATACATTTGTCAATCGAAAACAGACTCGCATGGGAAATATTTACAACACGTACAAAAAAGGCGACTTTTTACGAAAGCCGCCTTTTTAGGAGAAAATGATTATTTGAATGTAAATGTGGACAGCACGGTTTCCAGACAGGGAACGGCGGTCTCGTAGCCCAATTCGGGGGCGGTCAAGGTCACGATGTAGACCTGACCGTTTCGGACGCAGATGATCTGGTCAAACGTGTATGTAACGTCCGACAGCGCAACGGTATAGCGGTTGCGGTTGGCAACGACGCCGCCGAGCTTGGTCTCCGCTTTTTCGGACAGGACGTTGAGCTTGTCGCCGTAGAGGTCGGTCAGCTCTGCGCGGTGGCTGTCCCAGTACGCGTTTGCGAGCATGGACGTATCGCTCAACTGAAACGCCATGGTCGAAATGCTTGCATACGCGATCGCACCTTTTTCGGCAACGTTGTATTTGATGCCGATCATGCCTTCGTTTTCGTCAAGTTCCCATGTGGAGAGATAGCAAAAGCTGTAGTCGACTGCATCGTTTTCGGTACGGACGCAACCGTCGGGCACGTCTGTGGATTCGGTTGATGCCGCATTACCGCATCCCGAAAGCACGGTGCAAAGACAAACAAGCAGTAACAGCAGGGTGGTTTTGATTTTCATACAGCAAATCCTCCTCATCAGTCAATGGTGTAGACGGTCATATCGTCGCAAACGATGCGCGTTGTACCTGCGGGGACTTCGATCTCAAACGTTGCCTCCGCTTTGTCGAGTGTCTGCGCAAGGCTCGGCTGTTTGCCGCCGCGGAACGTCAGCTCCAGCTCGCCGGGCTCACCGTTTTGCGTTGCGATTACCTTGTACAGATACTCGCCGTCGAGGTCGGCGCTGACCTTGATCGTAAACGTATTACCCTCAAGATGATATTCGTCGATCTGCAGGTCGGAATACCCGATCGTATAAGAATGGTTGGCGCATACAAAATAGGATGCCGCGGAGAGACACAGCGTGAGCAAAAGCGCCGCCGCGACCAAAAGAGCGGTTTGTTTCATCGTGGATGCCTCTTTCGGACAGATCGGTTATACGATGAGCGAGGTGATCAGCTCATCCAGCCAGTCGCCCTCAAACAGCTCGATCATACCCTCGTCGCATGCCGCGGCGATCTTGTTGTTGATCGGCAGACGCGCGGTGTGGGGAATGCCGAAGCGAGCCGCGGTTTCTTCCAGCTTGCTCTCGCCGTAGGGGGAGTGCTTCTTGCCGCAATCGGGGCATTCAAAGTAAGAGAAGTTCTCGACCAAGCCGAGCACGGGAACGTTCATCAGCTTTGCCATGTTGACCGCTTTTTCGACGATCATGCTGACCAGCTCCTGCGGGGAAGTGACAATGATGATGCCGTCCAGCGGAATCGACTGGAACACCGTCAACGGAACGTCGCCCGTTCCCGGAGGCATGTCGATAAACATGATGTCGGTTCTGCCCCAGATGACGTCCGTCCAGAACTGCTTGACACATCCTGCAATGACGGGACCGCGCCAGACAACGGGATCGGTCTCGTTTTCCAACAGCAGGTTGACAGACATCGTGCGGATGTCCGTTTTGGTGGGGACGGGATAAATGCCTTCCTCCGATGCGAGCGCTTTTTCGTGAATGCCAAACGCTCTCGGAATGGACGGACCCGTGATATCCGCGTCAAGGATCGCGGTGGAAAGCCCTGCGCGGTTTGCCAGTACCGCCAGCATGGACGTGACGGACGATTTGCCTACGCCGCCCTTGCCGCTGACGACACCGATGACTTTTTTGATCTCCGACAGCTCGTGCGGCTTTTCCAGCAGGCTCTCGGGCTTGCGCGACGCGCAGTTTTCACCGCAGGTCGAGCAATCGTGTGTGCATTCGGACATGGTTGTGTTTCCTTTCCATAATAGTTGGGACTCTGTCCCAAACCCTGCATAAGAAACTTTTTGAAAAAAGTTTCTTATGTATCTTCAAAAACTTTTATGATGTTTTTCCGAAAACGACAGTTTTCGGCAATCCGTTTCTTTGGGGTTAAGCGGAGTTTGAGGCAGAGCCTCAAAGATTATTCAAATTCTCAATCGCCGCGCGGATTTTTTCTGCCTTGGCGGTAAAGTTCTCGATCTTGGCGTGTTCGCCGTCGACGAGCTTAGCGGGCGCTTTGGCGACAAAGTCTGCGTTTGCGAGCTTCTTTTCTGCACGTTCGATCTCGCCGAGTGCGTTGTTGAGCTCCTTGGTCAGACGCGCAAGCTCTTCCTCGCGGTCGATCATGTCTGCGATCGGAATCAAAATCTCGCACGCGTCGGTGATGGCGCGGACGCAACCCTTTTCGTCGCCTGCCTCGGTCGTCACTTCGATGCCCGAAGCGGATGCGAGGCGTACAAAGAACATGTCTTTGCCTTCAAACGTTGCGGGCTCGTTTGTCACAATGCGCAGATGCGCCTTACGGGAGTGTGCAACGTTCATTTCGCTGCGGATGTTACGTACTGCGCGGATCGCGTCGATAACCTTACGCATCGCCGCTTCTTCCTCGGGAAAGTTATGCGCGTCGGTGTACGCGGGGTAATCTGCGATCATGATCGACTCGCCGTTGTGCGGCAGGGTCTGCCAGATTTCCTCGGTGATAAAGGGCATAAAGGGGTGAAGCAGCTTCATCACGCCGGAGAGGACATAGACGAGAACGCTCTGCGCATCGCGGTTGCTCTGCGTGCCCTTGTCGTTCAGACGGGACTTGACCAGCTCGATGTACCAGTCGCAGAAGATGTCCCAGATAAAGTCGTACAGCTTGGACAGCGCGATACCCAGCTCATAGCGGTCGAGGTTGTCGCGGACCTCTTTGGTGAGTGCATTGAACTGCGAAATTACCCATTTGTCCTCGTCGTGCAGGCGCTCCCAAACGGGCTCGTCCGCGGTGCAGTCATCGTCAAGGTTCATGAGGACAAAGCGTGCGGCGTTCCAGATCTTGTTGGCAAAGTTGCGCGATGCCTCAAAACGCTCGTCGGAAACACGCATGTCGTTGCCGGGGCTGTTGCCGTTGACCAGCGTAAAGCGCAACGCGTCACAGCCGTATTTGGAGATGATCTCCAGCGGATCGATACCGTTGCCGAGAGATTTGGACATCTTTCTGCCCAACGCGTCGCGGACGAGACCGTGAACGTAAACGTCGGTGAACGGTTTTTTGCCCGTGTGCTCCAAACCGGAGAAGATCATACGGGATACCCAGAAGGTGATGATATCGTAACCGGTGACCAG
>JAFQII010000033.1 GCA_017397605.1 Clostridia bacterium | reverse complement strand
TGGTTCTCAAGCGTTCCATTTTGGGAACGTACACGCTTTCCGCGGACGAGACCTCGCGCGCCGACGTCACTCTCGACGGCGAAATCACCTCGCTCGACTATATGATGCTCAAGCGCGCGATTCTGGGAACGTACAGCTTTTAGAAAACGGCATTACAAAACCCGATTTGATTTTGCGGTCAAATCGGGTTTTTGTTATTATTTTTCTGTCAAGTCTTTGACAATCTGTAAAACATGCTCGGTTTGCGCGGGCGTAAGCTTTTTGAGTTCAGCGAGCAGTTCGTTTGTTCCGCGAGGGTCGGCGGAAGAGGTGTCAAAAAATTCTTGCGGGGTGATTTTCAAATATTCGCAAATATAGATGAAGCCGTGTAGGGACGGTACCATACGTCGGTTTTCGATTTTGTTGATATATCCCTCGCTTTGTCCGAGTGAAAGGCTCATGTCACGCGCAGATATGCCGCGTTGTATTCTTAATTTGGAAAGCCTCTCCGCAAACCATTCAATGTAGTCCATGCACAGCACTCCTTTCTTTGTCTATTATAAATCCACGAGATGCAAAAGATGTGCATGCAGGATACATATTTTTGTTGACAAATGGATTTAAAAGACATATAATGGTTGTAACAGAGAAATACAGGGCATATCAAAAAGACAGGAGAGTTATCATGCGTCATTCGATCGAAGAACGCCACATCAGAGAACTGTTGAAAAAACACGGCTTACGCGAGGAAGAATGGGCGGTAGGCACCGGGGATCAAAATGGCAGAGATTGTTTTACACATATTTTGCCGGAACGGGCGCGCTATTCGGAGATAGTCAAATATGGATTTTGCTATTATGCCGATCGGGGAACATGCATGCTGTGGAATGTGTGGAAATATATGGAGATCGGAAAATACTGCAACATAAGCGTGACCGTGCAAACCAAAAATGCTCCGTCAAATTTTTTGGACTTTGGGATAGGCACAAAAAGAGTGCAGATCGCAAGCGATCCGATAGAAAAAGTACTGTTTGTTCCTTATGAAAAACTGGATATATTTTTTCGGGAGTTTGAGTACTACCGAGCATTGCTATATTAAGATAGGCCAAATATGAAAAACGGTAAAACAAACCCATCGCGCCGCCCTGCACAAATGACAACATGAGGTGGGTGAAACGATGACAGTATGGTCAAGCAGACGGGCGATGCCCGCCCTACTATACATCGTGCACGCTTCACGCTTATCGACACGCTTGTGAAAATGACGACGCTTACATCATTTTTCCCTAACACCTCAAAAAAACACAAAAACGGGGTTGCTTTTTTGCTGCAAAAGGAGTAAAGTAAAAGCAGACAAACACGACAAAGGAACGAATTGCCATGTCTGCTGTGACTGCCAAAAAATCCATGGACCTATGCAGCGGTCCGTTTGTCAAAAAAATATTGCTTTATACCCTGCCGATCATTGCGACGGGTCTTTTGCAGTTGTTGTTCAACGCCGCGGACCTTGTGGTTGTGGGGCAGTTTGCGGGTAGTGAAGCCGTCGGCGCGGTGGGCGCGACGGGCAGTCTGATCAACCTGCTGGTCAATCTGTTTATGGGGCTTTCGGTCGGTGCAGGCGTTTGTGTCGCGCAGGCGATCGGTGCCAAAAATGACGACGCGATGCACCAGACCGTACACACGGCGATTCCTGCCGCGCTCATCAGCGGCGTTCTGCTGACCGTGGTCGGCATCGTGCTTTCGCCGCAAATGCTAAAGCTGATGGACACGCCCGAGGAGATCATCGATCTCTCCGCGCTGTATCTGCGCATTTACTTTGCGGGTATCATTCCGATGCTGCTGTACAACTTTGGCGCGTCGATTCTGCGTGCGGCAGGTGACACCAAAAGTCCGCTGATCTTTTTGTCGATCGCGGGCGTGGTCAACGTGGTGCTGAACTTGTTTTTTGTCACTGTGTTCCATATGAGCGTCGCAGGCGTTGCGTTGGCGACGACGATCTCGCAGGCACTTTCGTGCGTGTTGGTCATCCGCGCGTTGATGCGCCGAACCGACGCGTGCCGGCTTATGTTTGCAAAACTGCGCATCTACCGTGCCACGCTGATCAAAATTGTTCGCATCGGCTTGCCCGCGGGCATTCAAAGCTCGCTGTTCTCTATCTCCAATGTCATTATTCAGTCGTCGATCAACTCGTTTGGAACGCTTGCCGTCTCCGGCAGTACCGCGGCAGGAAACATCGAGGGGTTTGTCTACATCGGCATGAACTCGTTCCACCAGACGGCGATGAACTTTACGGGGCAGAACATCGGCGCAGGCAAGTACGAAAACCTCGGCAAGATCATGCGCATCTGCCTGGTCTGCGTGCTGGTCGTGGGCGTCACGCTCGGTGGTTTGTGCTATGCGTTTGCGGAACCGCTTTTGTCGATATACCTGACCGACGAGCCTGCCGCGATCGTGCACGGCGTGACGCGTATGGGTTATGTGTGCGTGGTGTATTTCCTTTGTGGACTCATGGACGTCATGTCGGGCGTTCTGCGTGGAATGGGCGCGTCCCTTGCGCCGATGCTGGTCACGGTCATCGGTGTGTGCGGCATGCGTTTGGCGTGGATCTACACGATTTTTCAGACGGAACCGTTCCATACGCTCGACTGCCTGTTTTTGTCCTACCCGATTTCGTGGGTGCTGACCTTTGCGGCACTGCTGTGCTGTTACTTTGTGATCCGCAGAAGTCGAAACAAAAAATACGCGTAAAAACGCTCTCAAAAAGCCGATTTCGATCGGTTTTTTGTTTTGTCAAGCGCGGCTTGACAGACGCAAGACAAAAGTTCTTGCTTTTTTGATGGCGATCGTGTATACTGAATGCACACAGAAAGGAGGCCGCTATGACAGTAGGCGAACGAATACAATACCACAGAAAGAAACAAAACCTCTCGCAGGAGGAGTTGGGGCAAAAGCTGTTGGTCAGCAGGCAGACGGTCAGCCTTTGGGAAACCGATCAGACGCTCCCGACGGTGGACAACCTGCGTCTGTTGCGCGATATATTCGGCATTTCGATCGACGAGCTGCTCGGCGTAGAACCCGCGCCCGTACCCGACGAGCCGACACCGCTGGAAAGCTATACCTTTTGCCATACGCGCGAGCCTCTGGACGCAAGGTTAAAATCGCAAAGGCGGTCTTTGCTGGCGTATTGTTGCGTGTACTTGTTTGTGATTGCGATTCTTTTTATGAGCGTGATGCGGTCCGATGAATATCTTGTGAGCTGCTTGGTTCTCGGCTTTTTGGCTGCTGTTTATGCATATCGATACTTTAAGGCCTTTTGGGAGCACCGCAAAAATCATGACAGCGACCTGAACAGGATGCTTGCCAATACCTATACGTACAATCTGTTTGAAAACGAACTGCACATCAGAATTCAAAGAGACGGCGAATGTCTGGAAAATCTGCACATTCCTTATGATGTGCTTGCAAAGGTCAGGTGCAGTGAGTTTTATTATGAGATCTACAACAGAGGGCGCATGTACTTTGTACCGCGTTCGTTGTTTGAAACAGGGGATCCCGCACTGCGTTCACGCTTTGAGACATTGCTCGAAACAAAGCGATCCAACAAAAAAGGTGTGCCGCCGGAAGGTAAGTGGTGGATTATTTCGACCGTGTTGGTTGCGTTGTCGATCTTAGCACTTATCTTTGAGAATATTATGTTTGATTGGATTTACGAAGCATCTTTTGAAGGCTTATTGGAGTTACATCGCCGCACATGGGTGTATTTTGTGCTTTCGGCGATTCCGCTTGCTTCGGTTGGCGTAGGGATCTATTTACGGTGCAAGGGTGTGCGCTCTCTCAAGAATATTATCATCGGCGTCATTGTCGCTCTTATATTGATCGTGTCCGGTACTATTCAGTATACAGTAAGCAAAAATACATTAGAGCAATTTGAAGAACCCTTTTTATCGTTGGAAAAATATCTTGCAGTGGATTTACCCGAAGTGGAACGATACTCTTACGACTCTGTTCGGTCCTCTCACAATGATGCGGTACGCCTTATTAAAATCGCTTATTTTGATGCAGAAACTTGTGCTGAATTTGAAAAAGATATTTTGCAGGATCGCCGTTGGCTGACGGAGTTTTCTGATAAACTCAGTTGGTATTCCGATGGAGTTGAGCAAATGCTTTCGTATGACTATATTCTGTTGTACGATTTATCAACCGGTGAGTTTAACCCTGTTACCGAAACGTCGTCGGGTAGGTACCATTTTCTCGTTGTGTGCTATGAGCTTGAAACACATTGTATGCAAATTTGTGACATATACTTACCTGCTGACAAACTTTTTGTGACCGAGTCACAGTAAAACTTCTTGCTTTGCGGTAAACTATAGGCGTAAAGAAAGACAGGAGTTTTTTATGAACAAACAAACCAAACGAATTTTGATATCCGCGTTGCTTGTGTTATTGCTTGCGTTGGCGGCGGTGGTTTACAGCGCATGCGACAAGGAAACCATCGATCAAGCGGAGAGCAACGAACAAAGCGAGACGGTTTCGCACGAGGATTCAAACAGCAACACCGTCGCCGCGCCCGATTTTACAGTACTGGACGAGGACGGTAACCAAGTCAAGCTGTCGGATTACAAGGGCAAGCCCGTGGTGCTCAACTTCTGGGCAACGTGGTGCGGATATTGCAAAATGGAAATGCCCGATTTTGACACGGCGTATGCCAAATACCCCGATGTGCAGTTTTTGATGGTCAACGTCACCGACGGTGTCAACGAGACGGTCGAAAAAGCCAAGGCGTACGTCGAGGCGGAAGGCTTTTCGTTTGAGATCTTTTTTGACGTCAAGTTGGAGGCGGTCAGCCGTTACGGCGTGACGGGGTACCCGACGACGTTCTTTATCGACAAGGACGGCAACGCGGTTGCCAAGCAAAGCGGTATGCTCAAGCTTGACGTACTGGAAAAAGGCATTGCCATGATTACCGAATGAAAATAAGCCCGACACGCGTCGGGCTTTTTCGCGCATGATTTCAACATATTGCGACTGCGTTGTTGACAAGCGGCATGCATGTGTGATAAAATGAGAAAAAGAAAAAACGGGGAAACGATTTATGAAAAAAGCATGCTTACTTGCATTTTGTTTCTTTTTGATCCTTGCGTTTGTCTGCGGCTGTACAGACGGCGCGGAAGAATCGAGCGCGCCTGTTTTAAGCGCCGAAAGCAGCGCGGCGAGCGTGACGGAAAGCAGTGCGGATTCTGCAGAATCGGAGAGCTCTGCCGAACGTTCCGACGGGGAAAGCTCGGCTGTTTTGAGCGAAGCGTCCGACGAGAGCGAGACGGCGTCTTCCGAAGCTGTTTCCGGCGAGGAAAGCTCCAAGCCAACGGAAAGCTCCGTGAAGCCCGAGGAAAGCTCCAAACCGACGGAAAGCTCCGAGAAGCCCGAGGAGAGCTCCAAACCGACGGAAAGCTCCGAGAAGCCCGAGGAAAGCTCCAAGCCGACGGAAAGTTCCGAGGAGCCCGAGGAGAGCTCCAAACCGACAGAAAGCTCCGAGGAGTCTGAGGAAAGCTCGAAGCCGGCAGAAAACTCCAAGCCTGCAGAAAGCTCCGAAGAACCCGAAGAGAGCTCCGAGGAAGAAAGCTCCGAGGAAGAAAGCTCCGAAGCGCCCGACGAAAGTGAGGACACCTCCGCGGAGAGCTCCGAACCGATCGAGAGCTCCGACGAGACGTCAAGCGAAACGTCTTCCGAAATACCGCCCGAAAATCTGCTGACCTACGAGGATACGCTGACCAAGGATAAGCTGGGCAATTATTCTTGCGGCGTTCCGTATGGCTATACGTGGACAGTTAACTACGTCAACGATGTGATCGTGGGCGAGGACGTGACCATCTGCACCACGCAAGCGGCGTATCTCGCTTGCAACCCCAACTGGTCGATCACGATTTATGCCGAAAAGCAGTCGGACGGCACATACATTGCGTTGCGCGATGCCATCGCAGCTCCCGGTTCTGCCGCAGGTGCGGGGATTACCATCGGAACGGATCAGATTGCGATTGTGATACATTCCGCCGCATCGCGTCCGGGGCTGGGATACGACAACTGGAAAGGCAAGGTCGTCGCCATGGCGACCAAAGCAGGAGATATTTTTGAGATCAGCAAGGATTGGACCTCCGTTTATGCGGTGATTCCCGAAACGGCTGTAAAAGATCCCGAAGGAGACGGTGAAGTGAACGGTATCGGAGACGCGGAGTTTATTCCCAGCGGACATCTTTTGTACAACGGCGCGGCGTATTCGCAGGCGTACTATTCCGAAACGTGGGGCCCACAATATGCGGACGTATATGCCGATTATGCGGCGGCGTTCCCCGGTGTCGGGATTCACGTGATCAACCACCCCGCCTCGGTGATCAACATCACCAACCCGCTTGTACGTGCGATGACCAACGATCAGCGCGCTGTTCTGGACCGTATGGAAGCGTGCATCTACGGCAATGTTAATTTTGTCAATCTCGGCAGAATTTTTGAGGAGCACCGCGGCGAGTATCTGTATTTTAAGAGCGATTACCACTGGACACAGCGCGGTGCGTACTATGCTTATGTCGAGTTTGCAACGTCGATGGGCTGGACGCCGACGCCGCTGGAGTCGTTTGAAGAACGAGTCGTCAACGACGCCTTTATCGGACACACCTAT
>JAFQII010000032.1 GCA_017397605.1 Clostridia bacterium | reverse complement strand
GCCCATTTTGTTTTCGGTGATAGGTTTGGTCATAGAGATTCCTTTGATTTACGTATTTGCGGTTGCGATGAGATTTGCGCCAAACAAGTCGGTGTACAGCACGTCGCCGATGCGGACAGGGGCTTCGACGCAGAGGGAGTTGACGATCTGCATGGCGTCAAACAGCTTGTCCTTGGGGATCGGTGTGTCCGTTTTGACGGGGAGCGGCTTGGTCGTTCCTTTGACCGCAACCGTGGTGGTCAGCGTGCGCACGGGGTGCAGCAGCTCGTTTTCGGCATAGGTTTTGCCGCGGGGGCAGGTATTGCCCGTGACGGAAACGATCTCGCCGTTTTCATTTTGCTCTGCCGTCAGCGTACAGCCGATCGGACAGACGATACAGGTCAGTTCGGTTGTTTTCATAGGGAGTACCTCATTCCACACAAACGGTCAAATTGCCGTCCGCTTTTTCCAAAACCGAGACGGGGATCTCAAACGACTCCATCTCGCCGGGTGCCATGCGGCGTTTCTTTTTGGTCATCAAAACGGTCTCGCCGCATTTTACGGTCAGCACGGCGTTGTCGACGACACTGCCGACGCGGAAGAACACGCGCACCGCCTTGTCGGTGTGATCGATGCGCTGGGGAACGGTATAGCGAACCTTGCCCGATGCGCTCACGGAGAGGGAACGGGACGATGCCTTTGCGCCTTCTTGGATATACTGCGCCGCGGAGATTCCTGCCAGCGCGGCTTCCTCGGAGACAAAGTCGACAAGGTCATGCACGTGCAAGACGTTGCCGCACGCAAATACGCCATCCGTCGCGGTCTGGCGGTTTTCGTTGACCGAAGCACCGCCCGTGATCGGGTCAAGCGGAATCTTTGCGCCCTTGGTCAGCTCATTTTCGGGCAGGAGTCCGCAGGACAGGAGAAGTGTGTCGCAGGGAATGTATTGCTCCGTTTCGGGCTTGACGGAAAGCTTTTCGTCAACTTCGGCGATATAAACGCCCGTGACGCGGTCCGTGCCTTCGATACGGGAGACGGTGTGGGAAAGCATCAGCGGGATGTCAAAATCCTGCAGGCATTGTACGATGTTGCGGTTTAAGCCGCCCGAATAGGGCATCAGCTCGCAGACGGCTTTGACCTTGGCGCCTTCCAGCGTCATACGGCGCGCCATGATCAGACCGATATCGCCCGAGCCGAGAATGACGACCTCTTTGCCGGGCATGTAACCTTCCATATTGACAAAACGCTGTGCCGTGCCTGCGGTGTAAATACCCGCGGGACGCGTGCCGGGAATATTGAGCGCTCCGCGCGGGCGCTCGCGGCAACCCATTGCAAGCACAATCGCCTGCGCTTCGATCGAAAAAATGCCGCGCGTTTTGTTCATTGCGGTGACGACTTTGTTTTCGACGGAAAGCACCATTGTCTCCAGCATGTGGGGAATGGCGCGTTTTTCGACCTCGTCGATATATCTTGCGGCGTATTCGGGGCCCGTCAGCTCTTCGCCGAAACGGTGCAACCCAAAGCCGTTGTGAATGCATTGCTGCAAAATACCGCCGAGTGCGGTGTCGCGCTCCAGAATCAGAATGTCGCGGATGCCCGCATCATATGCGGCGACAGCGGCGGCAAGTCCCGCGGGACCGCCTCCGACGATGACAAGCTCGGTTTTCATTGCTGTACCTCCTTTGCTCTGCCGACCAAAAGCGTGCTGTGTTCGGTGTTTTTGCGCACCTCTGTCTGATCGATGCCCAGCTCGCGCGCGAGGATCTCCGTGAGAAGCGGTGTGCAGAAACCGCCCTGACAGCGTCCCATACCGCTGCGCAAGCGGTGCTTGAGTGCGTCCAAGGTCATCGCCTTGGGGGCGCGGTGGATCGCCTCGACGATCTCGCCCTCGGTCACCGTTTCGCAACGGCAGACCACGCGGCCGAACGCGGGGTTCTCGGCAATGACCTTGTTCTTTTCTTCCATGGACAGCTCGGAGAACCAATGATAGGACTTGCGCGAGCCGTTAAACTGCTTGTTTTCGGTCAGGTTCAGCCCTTCGTTCGCAAGCAATTCCGCCGCGTACTGCGCGATTGCGGGAGAAGCCGAAAGTCCGGGCGACTCGATGCCCGCGACGTGCAAAAAGTGGTTGTCCCACTTGGAAAAACGGATGATAAAATCCTCCTCGTTCGGGACGGAACGTACGCCCGCAAACGAGGTGATGACGGTGCGGAAGTTGAGGCACGCCACGGAACGCGTTGCGGCTTTTTTGACAAACTCCAACCCCTCTCTCGTGGTGGCGTCGTCTTGCTTGTCTTCTGTGTTCAATGCCGTCGGGCCGACCAAGAGGTTGCCGTGTACCGTAGGCGTGACGAGAATGCCCTTGCCCATTTTGCTCGGTACCTGGAACAGCGTGTGCGAAACGAGGTTGCCCTCGGATTTGTCCATCAGCATATACTCGCCGATACGCGGTTTGACGCAAAAGCTGTCGTCGCCGACCATGCGCGCGATTTCGTCGGAGAAAATGCCTGCGCAGTTGGCAACGTATTTGGCATGCAGGACTTGCTTGCCCGCGCGGATGCAAAAGATACCGTCTTTTTTGTCGATCGCGGTGACGGGGGAGGACAAAAACAGCTCCGCGCCGTTGTCGACCGCATTGCCTGCGGCGGCAGTTGCCAGCGTGTAAGGGCAAACGATGCCCGCGCTTGTGCAACGCAACGCACCGACCGCTTCGTCGGAAACGTTCGGCTCAAGCTCGTGGAGTTCTTCTGCGTTCAAAACGGACAGCCCATCGACGCCGTTTTGCAATCCGCGCTCATACAGCGCGCGGACGGATACCATATCGTCTTCCGAAAAAGCCAAAACCAAAGAGCCGTTGGCACGGTACGGAACGCCCAGCTCTTTGGTGAGTGCGGGCATCATCTGCGTGCCGCGCACGTTGAGCTTTGCTTTGAGCGTACCGGGAACGGGGTCAAAGCCGCCGTGCGCGATTGCACTGTTGGCGCTTGTCGCTCCCGTGGCAACGTCCTCACGCGCTTCGATCAACGCGACCGAAAGCTCGTATTTTGTCAATTCTCTTGCGAGCAAGCTGCCCACAACACCTGCGCCGATGACGGCGACGTCAAAACATTTCATATCTGTTTTTGCACCCTCCCGAAACATAAATCAAGTAACAATATATTGTAACACACATATTCTCCAAAATCAATTGCACAAACGAAAAAAACAAAGGCTTTTTTAAGGTTTCTGCATAAAAAGTTCACAAAACAAACATCATTCTCTTGAAAAGGAGCGGGGTTTGTGTTATCATAAAAGAAAGAAACCTCAAAAGGGAAAACAGCAATGTTTGAAAGCAGCAACCACGAGCGAACGGACAAATACGGCAACCATTACCAAATCTCGATCGAAACGGAAGACGGCACGGTCGTATTCGACAGCTCGCCGACGCTTGCGTTTGATTGCAAGGCGCATGGCATTTCCGTCAAGCGGTCAGAACCGTTTTCGTACAGCATCGTCTATCGAATTGAACACGGCAGACTGTTTTTGGCACGGCTTGCGGTGCATCCGCGGCGGTTTTGCAAAAAGCCGTGTGTGCTCGGCGCAGAGCCGTCCCGTTACGGTGACAACGATTGGGTTTTGTATGAGTTTGACAAACTTCCTTGCGCTTACACAGGCGAGTTGACGATCGGACAGGACTTTGACCGGTCTTTTTGGGAACATGACGAAAAGGCGCGGCCCGTTCCGTTTGCGCCGTATACATACCGCAAAAACGGCTATATGCGGATCGAAAACGGCGTTGTCACCGAGACCGTTTTGCGCAAGCGTGCAGAATAAATTTCCAAAAGGAGTATCACAATGAAGCTCAATTACAAACGCACTTTGCTTGTCGGCATGGCATTCTTTTTGATCACGGCATTCTGGCAGGCGTACGACGCGATCATTCCGTTGATTCTGACCAACCATTTCGGTCTGCCGCAGTCTGCGTCGGGCGCGATCATGTCGATCGACAACGTGCTGGCGGTGTTCTTGCTGCCCTTGTTCGGCACGCTGTCCGACAGGGTGCATACCAAATACGGCAAGCGCACGCCGTTTATCTTCTTTGGTACGATCGTGGCGATCGTCTCGTTTGTCGGACTCACGCTGATCGACAACTATCAGATTGCCAAGCTGGTCGCGGCGGAAATTCCGTCCCTGCAGGGCGCGGAAGGCTTTGTTGCCGAAAAAACATTGGAGCTGACGCTTGCAAATCCGTTGCCGCTGGTCGGCTTTATTGCAACGCTGTTGGTCGTGCTGGTCGCGATGGCGACGTTCCGTTCGCCTGCGGTTGCGCTGATGCCCGATGTAACGGTGGCGCCGCTGCGTTCCAAAGCAAATGCGATCATCAACCTGACGGGAACGGCAGGCGGTATCATCGTGTTGGTGCTGGGCATGATATTTGCAACCTCCAAACACGCGTATATGCAGTACACGGGTTATGTCGTTGCTGTCTGTGCGGTGATGCTTTGTGGCTTTGTGATCTTTCTTTTGACCGTCAAGGAAAACAAATGGGCGTCCGAAATGGAAGAAGAAACACGCCGTCTGGGGCTTGACGGCGCAAGCAAGCCCGATGCGCCTGCCGAAAAGCGCAAGCTGACGGGCGCGGAATTCCGTTCGCTCATGCTGATCCTTGCGTCGGTTGCTTTGTGGTACATCGGCTACAACTCGATCACGAGCAAATACTCGGTGTATGCGACCAACGTGTTGGGCTTTGACTTTAACTTTACGCTGATCGTCGCGCAGGCGGCGGCAATCGTGTCGTATATTCCCGTCGGTATCATCGCGTCCAAGATCGGACGCAAAAAAACCGTTCTGGCAGGTGTTTTGATGCTTGCGACGGCGTTTTGTATCGGTGTGTTTGTTACGCCCGACACGCCCGAAATGATCATGTATCCCGTGTTTGTGCTTGCGGGCATCGGCTGGGCGACGATCAACGTCAACTCGTTCCCGATGGCGGTCGAGCTGGCAGGAAAAGGCGACATCGGCAAATACACGGGGTATTATTACACGGCATCGATGGCGGCACAGATCGTCGCGCCCATTCTGTCGGGCTTCTTGTACGACGTGTGGGGCATGCGCTACGTATTCTTTGCGTTTGGTGCGGTGTTTGTCATGTTCTCGTTTGTGACGATGCTGTTTGTCAAACACGGCGATGCGCAAAAGATCGAGAGCAAGAGCTTGCTGGAGCATTTGGATGTGGATTGATATGATACCGTTTTTGATTGGAATTTTGGCGTTTTGTGTGCTTTCTGCGGCGGTGTATCTGTTTGTGCTGGTACGCCCGCGCGGCAGGAAGTGTGACAAAAAACTGCTTTGCGACTACGCACACCGCGGTCTGCACGGAGAGGGCGTGCCCGAAAACTCGCTCTCTGCGTTTGCGCGCGCCGCGGAAGCGGGCTGCGGCATTGAGCTGGACGTACAGCTTTCGCGCGACGGAACGGTCATGGTGTTCCACGACTACACGCTCACGCGCATGACGGGAGTTGACAAAAAGGTAAGCGACCTGACCGCGTCGGAGCTGCAAAAACTTTCGCTGGCGGGGACGGATCAAACAGTCCCGACCTTTGCCGAGGTGCTGGCGCTCGTCGGCGGACGCGTTCCGCTGTTGGTGGAGCTCAAGGGCGAGACGTTGGATGCTTCCCTTTGCCAAAAAGTTGCGTCGCTGTTGTCGGATTATGACGGTGCGTATTGCATCGAGTCGTTTAATCCGCTGTTGCTGTACAACATGAAAAAATATCTGCCCGATGCGTGCTACGGACAGCTTTACACCAACGTTTGCCGCGACAAAAATAAGACGACGGTTTTGCACGCATTGCTGACCGCGATGGCGCTCAACGTGCTGTCGCGTCCCGATTTTATCGCGTACAACAAAATGGATCGAGACGCACTGCCCGTGAGAATTGCAACCGAATGGTTCGGCGCACCGCGATTTGTCTGGACGGCAAGAGGGGATGCGGAACGAAAAACTGCGCATGATCTGGGTGAGTGCGCGATTTTTGAAATATGCTGAAAACGAGGTATAAACAATGTGGGTTTCTGTTTTACTTTTGATCATCGGTTTCTTTTTGTTGATCAAGGGCGGTGACTGGTTTGTGGACGGTGCGACCGGAATCGCAAGGCGGTTTCATTTGCCGGAGATTTTGATTGGTGCGACGGTCGTTTCGATCGGAACGACCTTGCCCGAGGTGATGGTTTCCGCAGGAGCGGCCATGCAGGGAAGCGGCTCGATCGCTTACGGCAACGCGATCGGTTCGATCATCTGCAACACCGCATTGATCGCCGCGATCACGATTGCGATCAAGCCGGGCAATGCGGCGCGCAAGAGCCTTGTATTGCCTGTTGCATTCTTTTTCGGCGCGGCGGCGGTCTATTGCGCCGCGGCGTACGTGTTTGGCACGTTCTCGCGTACGGTGGGAATCATACTGCTTGTGACGTTTGCCGCCTATATGACGCTGACGGTTCTCCGCATGAAAAAGACTTCTGCGACGATCGAAACGGTTATCAAGGAAGAGGAAAGCGGCGTGCATGCGTCCGAATCGGAGCTGGAAGCGCAAAGCGGCGAGGATCACACCGTCGAAGAAATCGAAAGCGGCAAGGACAGCTTTTGGAAAGACGTGATTCTTTTGGTGATCGGCGCGGTACTGATTGCCGTCGGCGCAGATCTTTTGGTAGACAACGCGATCGTGATCGCGCGTGAGCTGGGCGTATCCGAAAAGGTGATCGGCCTGACGATCGTTGCGCTCGGAACTTCCTTGCCCGAGCTGGTGACCGCGATTACCTCGCTGATTAAGGGGCACGGCTCTTTGTCGTTGGGCAACATCATCGGCGCAAACCTGTTCAATCTGGTGCTCGTCAGCGGTATTGCCGTAACGATCAACCCGTTTGACGTACCTGTTTCGGGGATGATCGGCGGGATCAACTCGTCCTTGGTGATCGATTTGCCGATCATGCTGGCGGTGATGGCAATCTTGACTGTTCCGACGCTGTTGCGCCAAAAGCTGTCGCGCGTGCAAGGCATTGCGTTACTTGGAATTTATGCCGTATTTTGTGTACTGCAGTTTGTGATTTGAGGTGCTTGACATGACAGAAGCGCAAAACAACAAACAAATCCTGCGCGCGTTGGCGCTGCAGGTCAAAGAAATCGCGTCCGACCCGCGCAATAACGAAGAAAAAGTCGATTTTTGGAAACGCCACATTTCGCTCAAAGGCGAAAAACCGCCTGTGTTTGTGCATCCCGACGGCGCGTGGGCAGAGCTTTTGCCGCAGGAAGCCTTGCAATGCACGGGTTGGACGGCGCGCTTGGTGGAATACGAGCTGCGCAAACGTTTGATCCGCCATCAGTACATCAAGGACGACGTGCCGATCACCGAGGTGATCGACGTTCCCAAAGCGGTCGACAACTCTTGGTGGGGTGTTGCGCCCAAACGCATTCCCGGCTCAACGCGCGGTGCGTACAAGACCATTCCGATCATCGAGAACCCCTCGGACTGGAAACAGCTTTCCATGCCCGTGATCACGCATGACGAAAAGCGCACGGAATCGGAGCTGGACTTTTTCAACGATGCGATCGGCGACGTTTTGACGATCCGCTCGGTGGGACAGACAAACTTCAGCTTTCATCTCATGAACTGGTATTGCGCGTACCGCGGGCTGGACAATCTGCTTTATGACTTGTACGACGAGCCCGAGATGATCCACGAGGTCATGCAGTTCTTTGTCGAGGGCGTCAAGAGCATGCTGGCGCAGTACGAAAAATACAATCTGCTGTCGCTTAACAATAATCAGGTCTTTCATTATACGGGCGGCGTGGGATGCACCGACGAACTGCCCGCGCCCGGCTTTGACCCCGACCGCGTGCGTCTGTGCGACCTTTGGGGTGCGGCGGAGGCGCAGGAGTTTGCGCAGATCTCGCCCGAGATGCACGAGGAGTTTGTTTTGCAGTATGAGCGCGAGATCTTGGCACCGTTTGGACTCAACGGCTACGGCTGCTGCGACGATCTGTCCGAAAAGCTGGACGGCGTGCTCAAGATCAACAACCTGCGCCGTGTCGCGGTCTGCCCGTGGGCGGATATCGCAAAGTTTACGCCCGTTTTGCAAAAGAATTACATCATGACGTGGAAACCCAAGCCCATGCCGCTTGCGGCGGACACGTTTGACGGAGAAATCGTCAAAAAAGAATTGGAAAACGGCTTGCAAAAAGCCAAGGGCGGCGTGATCGAGCTGATCTTGCGCGATACGCACACCTGCAAAAACCAACCCGAGCGCTTTGGCGAGTGGGTCAAGATCGCAAGACAGGCGATCGATACCGTTTGGGAATAAGAATCGCATGCATCGCGCTGTAGGGGCGCGCACTGCGCGTCCGTGAAATCCGTATGGAACTTCGGCAACGGACGTGTACTGCGCGCCCCTATATAACATTCTACAGAAAATTTCAAAAAGTTTGCAAAACCCTATTGACAATCGCGTGACCATGTGTTATAATGCCTAACGTAAGGACGAGACGGGAGAGTGTATCGGGGGATACGCGCCCGCACAAATCGGACTTGCAGGGGATTTTTGCATAGCGGGCGGTTTTACCGCCCCAAAGGGGGAGCAAGTCGGCGGTGGGCTTGACACGGTTTTGGGGTGTGTCAAGCCTGCTGTCGGCATTGAACGAAAGGAGCGCGCGATGAGCAAAAACAAAAAGCAAGCGACAACCCGCTCAAAATCAAGATCATTTTGGTGCGTGTTTTTGACATTGCTCGCCTCGACGGTGCTTCTTCGCGCATTTAAGCATCCTGCGTGCATCTGGTTTTATATCGCTTCACTTGCGTTTTGCGAGGGGTATGATGCGGACTCTTATAGGTATCAGCTGTATTTGATGTATCAGCCGTTTAAACGGCGGTTTCTCAAAAAGCACTCGATTGCGGCATACCGGCGCCATTGCTACGGCATTTGCGCGCTGTGCGTGATTTTGGGCTTGATCGGCTTGACAGCCGACGCGTTTTAAAAAAGGGACAGATGATGAAAAAAGAGATTGTCACAACCGAACAAATCAAGCAAGACATCCTGCGCAGCTTCAAAGCACCCAAGGAAATGAGCAAGTCGCAGCATCTCAAATGGACGATCATTGCGTTGATCACCGGTATTTTGCTTTTGGTGATTGAGTATTTTTATCCGTCGGTCATGATCGGCTTTTTGGTTTGCGTGATCGTAATGGTTCCGCTGGTGCTTATTGCTTCCGTAATCAGCACATGGTACAAGAAAAAACGCTTTTGCATGGACGACTACGAGATCAAAGCCGAAGTTCTGGCGTACAAAAACGAAGAACATTACCACGCACGAAAAACCCGACACACCACGCGCCCGGTCGATAACTACAATCTGTATTTTGAAAACGGCAAGGATTGGCAGATTCCCGACCGAAACTATCTGTGGAGCGCGGACTGTCAGTTCTCCGACCGCTATCTCTACGACAACGCGCATCGCGGCGACGGTTTTATCGTCGTGACAAGCCAAAAGACAGGCAAGGTCGTTACGGCGTACCCGATGAAGTTTTTTGAGTATCGCCAAGGGTGAAGCTCGACTGAAAACACATCACGCGAAAGGAGCCTGCCATGACAAAAACAGAACGATTTTTGAAGCAAAACCAAGCCTTTTTGCAAGCATCTTTTCGTTCCGATGAAGAGCTGGTATATGCGGAAGAGATCAGACGCGGTAGCCCCATGATGCTGGCAATTCCGCTGATCATGGAGATGCTTTTGGGGTGGTTTTTGACAATTGCACCTTTGGGTGTACGTCTGTTTATACCCGCGTTTATGGTTTATGTTTTTATCGCTTGGCTGGCGATGATCGCTTCCGGAATTTGCCGCTGTACCTTTGCGGTTTTGACAACGCGTTCGATTTATCTTTGCCGTGGAATACGTGGGATCGTTGCGTTTGATTGCTCGCTCGGCGGCGTGCGCGCGGTGGTGGACGCGGGGAACAGGCTTTTGCTGATAGCGGATGAGCCGTGTGAAAACATTGGCAAGAGATGGCTGTTTGGTGCATCCAAACGAGCTGCCGCAAATTATTGGAAAAATATCATACTCAGGTGTTTGAAAAAGCCGCCGGTCGACACGATTTGCGACATATCGGGCATTGCGATAGCGCTCGAAACAGACGGCAGCGGCTGTGCGGTATTGGAAGTAGATATCAAAAAAGAGTCGCATCTTTATACGGCGCTTCAACAGCTTACCATTCTTGATAAGGAAGTTAAATTTAAAAAGGTTAAGCCCGTTATGTTTTTTTCTTTCGGATCGTATCTCAAGGAGATTTGACATGCAACAAGACGAAAGACGCGTTTTGACGACGCGCGAGATTGAAAAACATTTGCGCGGCGACGTGATTGTCGCGGTCTTTGCGCCGGTGCTCACGCTGTTTTATTTTGGATTGGGCGTACTGCTGTGTTGTATGATTCCCGTGGCGTTTCCCGGCGGCGTGCTTTCCGTTTGGTGGATTCTGACACCGACGATTCTTGTGACGGCGTATTATTTTGAGAACAACGGCAGAGGAACGTCGTATGCGTTTACGCTGGAGGACGGCGACTTTGAGGGAGATACGTTTTATCTGGCTCTTGACCAAAAGGACGGCAAGATTCTTGCCGCGTACAATACCAAAAAATACCGATTGGAGAATATGGAATGAATCACGAAGAAGAAAAAACGCTTGTGACGCTTGCGGATATCCGCAAGATGCTCAGAGCGGACGCCCGGATCGAAATCGGCGGAGCAACGCTGACCGCGATCGTGACGGGCGGTTTGGTCGGGCTGTGGGCGTGGGCGTGCCAAATGGGCAAAAATCCCGCCAACCCGTTTATGATGAATCTGTTTTTGGCGTTTATTCTTTTGCCCGCGATTCTGGTCGGTGCGGTGTCGGCGCTGAATATCGCACACGCTGTTCGCGCATGCCGTGTCGCGTACGGTAACGGCTACCGCATCGCCCTCGACAAGCTGTACCGCGTCAGCGAGGACGAGCCGCTCGGGCTTTCGTTTTTTGAGCGCTTTTCTGCCCGTACTTCCAATTACCGCAACCGTGCAGAGTATTTTGTAAGGGCGTATTATTTTGATACCTACGGCAGAGCGATCGTCGGAAGAAGCCACGTTTTCGGCGTCGGCATCGAGGGGAATCCCTACTATCTGGTTTTGACCAACAAAGGCGACCGCATCCTTTGCGCATTTGACGCGACGACACACCGATTGGAAGGTATGGAAAACAACCCCGAAAACGATCGTTTTCGGCAATAAATTTCTTTGAGGGATCTTAAGGGGACTTTCTTTTTAAAGAAAGTCCCCTTAAATCTATTGAAATACAAAAAAACTTGTGCTATACTCAATTTGGAAGGAAATATTTTTTTGCAAAGGAAGTACTCATCATGGGATTTTTGACAGGTAAGACAGCGATCATTACGGGCGGCGGCTACGCCGCGCTTTCGGACGGCAGATGCGGTTCGATCGGCTACGGCATTGCGACCGCATACGCAAAAGAGGGCGCAAACCTCGTTATCACAGGCCGTAACGTTGCCAAGCTCGAAAAGGCAAAGGAAGAGCTGGAGCGTCTCTACGGCATCCGCGTGCTGGCTGTCGCGGCTGACATCGCCGCAGGTCAGGACAACGAAGCGACCGCAAAGGGCGTCGCAGAGCAGGCGATCGCGGAATTCGGCAGAATCGACGTGCTGATCAACAACGCGCAAGCGTCTGCATCGGGCGTGACGATTCAGGACCACACCACCGAGCAGTTTGATCTGGCGATGTACTCGGGCTTGTATGCCGCTTTTTATTACATGAAAGCATGCTACCCCTACCTCAAGGAGACCAAGGGAAGCATCATCAACTTTGCATCCGGCGCGGGTCTGTTTGGCAACTACGGTCAGTGCGCGTACGCGGCGGCAAAGGAAGGGATCCGCGGTCTGTCCCGCGTGGCGGCGACCGAATGGGCGCGCGACGGCATCAACACCAATGTCGTTTGTCCCCTTGCATGGACTGCACAGCTTGAGAAATTTGAGCAGGCGTACCCCGATGCGTTTAAGGCAAACGTCAAAATGCCTCCCGCGGGCCACTACGGCGACGCGGAGCTGGAGATCGGACGCGTCTGCGTTCAGCTCGCATCCCCCGACTTTAAGTATATGAACGGCGAAACGCTTACGCTGGAAGGCGGCATGGGTTTGCGTCCTTAACGGATAAGGAAAACACATTATGAAAGTAACCTTACAAAACCTGACCAAGGTGTTCCCCGCAAGGGGCAAAAAACAGCAAAAGGACGTCATCGCCGTCAACGACTTTACGTTTGAGATCGCCGACGGCACGCTGATCGGCTTGTTGGGGCCCTCGGGCTGCGGCAAATCGACCACCTTGCATTTGCTTTCGGGTCTGCAAAAGCCGACGAGCGGCAAGATCTTTTTCGGCGAGGACGACGTGACCGATCTGCCTGCGGAAAACCGCGGGGTTGGGTTGGTATTTCAGAACTACGCGCTGTATCCGCATCTGACGGTCAAGCAAAACATTACGTTCCCGCTGGAAAACCGCAAGGGCAAGGACAAGCTGACCAAGGAGCAGATGTCCGAGATGGCAAACGAAGTCGCGCGTCTGGTGCAGATCGACGGCCTTCTGGACCGCAAGCCCGCGGAGCTGTCGGGCGGTCAGCAGCAACGCGTTGCGATCGCGCGCGCGTTGGTCAAGCAGCCGCGCATTTTGCTGTTGGACGAGCCCCTCTCCAACCTTGATGCAAGACTGCGTCTGCAGACGCGCGAGGAAATCCGACGCATTCAGCGCTCGACGGGCGTTACGACGATCTTTGTCACGCACGACCAGGAAGAAGCGATGTCCATCTCCGACCTCATCGTGGTGATGAAGGACGGCGTCGTGCAACAGATCGGCGCCCCGCAGGAGGTGTACGACGACCCGACCAATCTGTTTGTGGCAACGTTTTTGGGCACGCCCCCGATCAACGTATTTGACGGATACGTGCAACAGGGCAAGTTGTATATCGGCACGGAAGCTGTGCTGGAGACGGCAGGCGTCCCCGACGGGGAAGTGACTGCCGCGATCCGTCCCGAGGGCTTTGTACCGTGTGCGGAGGGCAGGCTCACCTGCCGTCTGGAACGTGTCGAGGTCATGGGCAGAGACATCAGTGTGGTGTCGGCGCACGACAGCGCAAAGGCGGTGTCGATCCGTTCCATCGTCGGTGCGGAGCATCTGTCCGCTGTCAGCGGCGCGCAGGTGCGCTTTGACCTCAAGCCGAACAAGGTGCATCTGTTTGACAAACAGACGGGCGCGCGCATCCGTTTTTGACGGAGGGCGGCTATGAAAAAGAACAATGCCAAAGCATGGCTGTATCTCCTGCCCGCGATTCTGTTTTTGGGCGCGTTTATGGTCTATCCGCTGATCGACGTACTGATCTACTCGTTTGAAGAGGGCTTTAACTTTGCTTCGCAGTCGTTTGTCGGCGTGGGAACGGATAACTACTCTTATGTTTTGCAAGATCCGTATTTCTTGCAGGCGCTCAAAAATACGTTTATTCTCGTCATCATCACCGTGCCGCTTTCGACGGGGCTGTCTTTGCTGATCTCAGCGGGGCTGGCTTCGATCCGCAAGCTGCGCGAGCTGTTTCAGACGGTGTACTTTTTGCCGTATGTCACAAACACCCTCGCGGTGGGCTTGGTGTTTATGATTCTGTTCAAGCAGACGCCCTATTCCGACGGCCTTGCCAATCTGGTGCTGGGCGTGTTCGGCATCGAGCCCGTGGATTTTATCGGCGGTCCGTACTGGGCAAAAATGCTTGTCATGTGCATCTATACCGTTTGGGTGGTCATGCCGTTTAAAATTTTGATTCTGACGGGCGCCTTGGCTTCGGTCGACCGCTCGTACTATCAGGCGGCGCAGGTGGACGGCACGCCGAAATGGCGCGTGTTTACCAAAATCACCCTGCCGATGATTTCGCCGACCGTGTTTTATCTGATCATCACGGGCTTTATCGGTGCGTTTAAGGCGTATTCCGACGCGGTTGCGCTGTTTGGAACGGACCTCAACGCTGCAGGCATGAACACGATCGTCGGCTACATCTACGACATGCTGTACGGAAACGCGGGCGGCTACCCGTCCTACGCATCCGCCGCGGCGATCATTCTGTTTGCGATCGTTTTGACCATTACGTGCATCAATCTGCTGGTCAGCAAAAAGCACGTACATTATTAAGGAGGCAGGCATGAGTTACCAAAAAACCGAACAAGCCTCCCGCAGAAGGAGCATCGTGTCCAAAACGGTGATCTATCTTTTGCTTGCCGTTTGGGCGATCATCGTGCTGTTTCCGTTTTACTGGATGCTGTTGACCTCGGTCAAGAGCTACAGCGCGTATAACGCCGAGTGGATTCCGCAGTTTTTTACGCTGTCTCCGACGTTGGAGAACTATATCGAGGCGTTTACCGCCGTGCCGCTTGCGGACTATTTTGTCAACACGCTGATTTTTACGGTCGTGACGACGGCGCTGATGCTGGTCGTGACGATTTTGGCGGCATTTGCGTTTGCGAGACTGGATTTTAAGGGTAAAAATCTGGTCTTTACGCTGTTTTTGGCGCTGATGATGATTCCGACCGAATTGGTTGTGATCACCAACTACGTCACGGTGACGGAATTGGATCTGCGCAACACCTTTACCGGCTTGATCCTGCCGTCCGTGACGAGTGTATTTTATATCTATCTGCTTAAGGAGAACTTTGCGCAGATTCCCGACGAACTGTATTACGCCGCAAAGGTGGACGGCACGACGGACATGCGCTATCTGCTCAAGGTCATGGTGCCGATCTGCAGGCCGACGATCATCACCGTGACGATCTTAAAGGTTATCGAGTGCTGGAACTCCTACGTCTGGCCGCGCCTTGTGACCGACAACAGCGCGTACTTTCTGGTGTCCAACGGCATTCAGGAAATCCGCGAGAGTGGTTTTGGCAGAGAAAACATCCCCGCGATGATGGCGGCGGTCGTTGCCATTTCCGTCCCGCTGATCGTATTGTTTTTGTGTTTCCGCAAAAAGATCATGGCAGGCGTTGCGAGAGGAGGCATGAAAGGATGAAAAAAATTCTTTGTGCCGCGCTTGTGCTTTGCATGCTGTTTGCGTTGACCTCCTGCCACGGCGCCAAAGGCAAGCAGCCGTTTGTCATTCCCGATGCGTTTGACACGGAAAAGGAATACGAGATCTCTTTTTGGGCAAAAAACGATACCAACCTCACGCAGGTTGAGATCTACAAAAATGCGATTGCGGAGTTTGAGAAGCTGTATCCCAACATCAAGGTCAATCTGCGTCTGTACACCGATTACGGCAGAATCTACAATGATGTCATTACCAATATTGCGACGGATACCACGCCCAATGTGTGTATTACGTATCCCGACCACATT
>JAFQII010000031.1 GCA_017397605.1 Clostridia bacterium | reverse complement strand
CAGTATCCCTTCGAGTTCTCCGGCGGTATGCGCCAGCGTATCGTGATCGCCATTGCCCTTTCGGCTAACCCCGATATCCTCATTTGCGACGAGCCTACCACTGCACTGGACGTTACCATTCAGGCGCAGATTCTGGAGCTCATCAACAAGCTCAAGGAAGAACGTAATCTGTCGATCATCTTTATTACCCATGACCTGGGTGTCGTTGCCAACATGGCGGATAGAATTGCCGTTATGTACGCAGGCAAAATCGTCGAGTACGGCACCGCAAACGAGGTGTTCTACAATCCTCAGCATCCCTATACCTGGGCTCTGCTTGCATCTATGCCCGACCTTGACACCAATGAAAAATTGGATGCGATTCCCGGCACGCCGCCCAACATGATTTATCCGCCGGTCGGCGATGCGTTTGCCGAAAGAAATAAGTACGCTCTTGAGATCGACTTTGAGATGCAACCGCCCATGTACGAGGTTTCGCCCACGCACTATGCGGCAACATGGTTGCTCCATCCCAATGCGCCCAAGGTGGAAATCCCCAAGATCATCACCGAACGTATCAAGCGTATGGAAGAAAGAGGAGGCACTCATGGAAAATCATAACGATGTTTTGTTAAAAGTAGAGCACCTTTGTCAGTACTTCCGTATGGGCAGAAAGGATCTGAAAGCCGTTGACGACGTCAGCTTTGAGATCAAAAAAGGCGAGGCATTTGGTCTGGTAGGCGAATCCGGATGCGGCAAAACCACAACGGGCCGTTCCATTATCAAGCTGTACGACATCACTTCCGGTAATGTCTATTTCAAGGGTCAAAGAATCGGTGCAGGCACCCGAGCTTACAAGGACGCGATCAAAAAGGCCAAAGCCGATCTCTCCGAGAAAAAGATCTCCAAGGAAGAATGCGACAAAATCATAGCAGAAAACAAAGCCTTGATCGCTGAGGCAAAGGGCGCCCTCAAGAATGTAGACAAACAGCATGCGGCAGCGATGGTTGCCGCCCTGGAGCAGGAATACGCAGGGAAGTTTGAAGCCGCAAAAGGCAATCCCGAGCAGCTCAAAACGCTCGAGAGAGAATACAAGGTCAAGCTTCGTGTTGCCAAAAAGAGCAGACTGATCACACAGATCCAGATGATTTTCCAGGACCCCATTGCATCTTTGGACCCCCGTATGACGGTTCGTGACATCATTGCTGAGGGCTTGGTGATCAACGGAGTCACCGACAAGGAGTACATCAATCAAAAGGTGTACGAGATTCTGGAGACCGTCGGCTTGGTGCGCGAGCACGCGGACCGCTATCCGCACGAGTTTTCC
This sequence comes from Clostridia bacterium, assembly GCA_017397605.1. Lineage (GTDB taxonomy): Bacteria > Bacillota > Clostridia > Oscillospirales > CAG-382 > Coliplasma. Next base: position 1,649 of record JAFQII010000031.1, on the reverse strand, counting down.
GGCGGTCAGCGTCAGCGTATCGGTATCGCAAGAGCGGTTGTCATGCAGCCCGAAATGATCATTGCGGATGAGCCGATCTCTGCGCTCGACGTATCGATTCAGGCACAGGTTATCAACCTGCTCAACGATTTGAGAGAACGTTTGGGACTTACCATTTTGTTTATCGCGCATGACCTTTCTGTTGTCAAATATTTCTCCGACAGAATCGGCGTTATGTATTTTGGCAAAATGGTCGAGCTTGCCGATTCGGATGAGCTGTTCAAACACCCGTTGCACCCGTATACCAAGTCTCTGCTGTCGGCAATTCCGTTGCCCGACCCCGTATACGAAAAACAGCGTACCCGCGTGACCTACAACCCGCTTGCAGAGCACGATTATTCGGTTGATACTCCCTCGTTCCGCGAGATCTCTCCCGGACATTTCGTCCACTGCAACGACGCAGAGGAAGAAAAGTACAAACAGATGATGAACTAAAGAAACGGACGGATCAAAAGTGACAGACGAAAAGAAGGCATTGATGCTGAAATACGCCGTTTGTATCGGTATCGCATTGCTGATCACAGTTGCTGTGTTTTGGAGCAAAGGCTTTTTCACGGACAGCGCGGCGGTAAATGTGCAGATACTGTCCGATGGCTTTTCGGTTTCGGGAATATTGTTTTCGATGATTGCCGGCTTGATGTATATCAGCGGTGAAGGCATATTTGTCGGTATCGGCTACGTATTGAGAAACGCCTTTTTGACGTTTATTCCCGGCGGCAGAGCCAAGCAAGAGCGTTACGCCGATTACCGTGAGCGCAAGCTCGGTAAACTCAAAAAGGGTGTGGATCATTGTATCCTTGTGACGGGCTTGACGTTCCTTGCTCTCGGTATCCTCTTTTCGGTAATCTGGTACGTAAAATTCTATCAAATGCCCGCTTAAGACAATTCTGTAAATAACGGCGTTCACTCCCGGGCAAAACCGGGCTGTGAGCGCCGTTTGCTTTTTTTGGGCAACTGTCGCCCGCACGAACGGCGCTGCAGACATGTGAAAGGGAGGGTGCCAAACAGCGGGAAATGCCTTCGAGCGCCTTGTACGGCCTTACAGAGTATGTTTTGAACGAAACACTCGAGCTGATAACCGTTTGCGCACCAAAAGGGTTCCCCATGCACACGGGAGGGCATTCTGCTATCATCCCGGCCATTTTCCATGTGCGCGGATATGTCAGTGCCGATATCAATCATTGTTCCAAAAGCAACAGCGCGTTGCTTGCGCTTTATGCCAAGATGTGATATAATACAAGCACAGTAATCAAAGGCGGTATTTGTATGGAAACAAAAGATATTATTCTTGAACTCAGAACGAAACATGGACTTTCCCAAGAGGAACTTGCCGAAAAGGTATTCGTCACCCGTCAGGCGGTCAGCCGTTGGGAAAACGGAGAAACGGTGCCCAACACCGAAACGCTAAAGCTTCTCTCAAAACTTTTTGATGTATCCATCAACACCCTCCTCGGCTCTCCAAGAGAACTGATCTGTCAATGCTGCGGTATGCCGCTGGAGGATAGCAGTATCAGTAAAGAAAAAGACGGGATCTTCAACGAAGATTATTGCAAGTGGTGCTATGCCGACGGCGAGTATATGTATCACGATATGGACGATCTGATCGAGGT
>JAFQII010000300.1 GCA_017397605.1 Clostridia bacterium | reverse complement strand
GAGAAACAGAATGGAAGAAATGACGTTCGAGCAGCAACTCGCAAGACTGGAGCAAATCGTAAAGGAACTGGAAAGCGGTAACGTTCCGCTGGACGACCTGATGCGTTTGTACGACGAGGGCACGGCGCTCGTCAAGGCATGCACCGAAAAGATCAGCGCGGCGGAGCAGAAGGTTCGCCTCGTGCAGATCAAAAACGGCACGCTGACGGAAGAGGAGTTTGCGGGACAATGAGCTTCTTTTTGAAACGGCTTTCGGCAAACGCCGCGCTTGCGGATGAGACGCTGGAAAAGCTGATGCCTTCCGACGCAGAGGGCTTCGACAGCGTTTTGCGCGAGTCCATGCGTTACTCTGTGCTCAGCGGCGGCAAGCGGTTGCGTGCGCATCTGGTCATGGAGTTTTGTGCGCTTTGCGGCGGCAAAACGGAGGCATGCCTTCCATACGCGGCGGGCATCGAAATGATGCATGCGTTTTCGCTGATCCACGACGACCTGCCTTGCATGGACAACGATACACTCCGACGCGGCATGCCGACCAATCACGTGAAATACGGTGAGTCGACCGCGCTTTTGGCGGGAGACGCACTTTCGCTGTACGCTTTGGAAACGCTTGCAAATAATACGTATTGCAACGATACACAAAACTTGCAGGCGGTCAGACTACTGTCAGCATATGCGGGCTGTTTCGGTATGTGCGGCGGTCAGCAGATCGACTTGCAGAGCGAGCACAAGCAGATCGCAAAGGACGAGTTGGAAACGCTCGTCAACAAAAAAACGGGAGCACTCTTCGCCGCCGCGTGCGAGCTGGGGTGCATCGCCGCGGGAAATGACGCGAAAAAGAGAGAAACGGCAAGACTTTTTGGATTGACCACGGGGCTTGCGTTTCAGATCGCGGACGACCTGCTGGACTTGCACGCAAGCGCAGAAAAGCTCGGCAAGACGCCCGGCAAAGACGCGGAAAGCGGCAAATCGACCTTTGTGTCGCTGTTGGGCGAGACAGAGGCAGAAGCATATGCGTCTTCCCTTTGCAAGCAGGCAAAGGAGCTGCTGGACGTATTCGGCGACAGCGATGCAAAAGAGTCGCTGTGTGCTTATTGTGATTTTATCATCACAAGAGATCATTAATTTTGCAGATCGTTGTACGGCAACGTACATTGATCATATACCACAAACGATGGCGCAGTATCCTAGTTAACCAAGTACCGCCGAACGTGTGCCTAAAAACGCACGAAAAGGCAAATCGATGAAGCTCCTTGTGTTTGCTTCTTACGCCCAGTCTGGGGTGGATGCTGGGAGAAATGGGCCGGTGGGCCGCTCGCAATGGCATGCGATACAAGGTCCCAACGGCTTTGGAGGCTTTTTTCTGTGGGCACGGAATTGACCGTCAAACCTACAGTTTAAAGATTAAACCCATTACGCGGTGCGATGTTTTCGACGCTGTGGATGGTGTAGCCCGCCTTGCGTGGTTGCAGCGGATAGAAATCGCTTAGCGGCTTTTTCTTGAAATTGTAACTGCAAAACAGGATTAGGCGGCGCGAGGTTATTGAGGAAATCTCCTAGGCTGAGAAAAGACAGGCGCGAAGCGGATTGCAGTGCGGACGCATTAGGCAATCAAGCCCCGGATACAGCAATGTACCGGCATCGGTTTTAAAGGGGAACCGCCCACTCGGCAACGAGGGGTAACCGATCGGTGAAAAACTGCTTGACCGTATGCCGCAAAGTTTACGCTTCGCGTCGCCATCATAGGCGCTACGCTTTCACTCAAAAGCACTTTGTGCTTTTGAGTGGTTTTCGCCCTGCTTCCGCGCAGGGCGTGCCCCTTACGGGCGCGGAATGAATCCGCGAGAGCGATGCAGATTTTATTGTATACCTCCGAAAGCGACAGCTTTCGGCAATAGAAGTTTTTTGGAGATTTTTAAGAACATTTTTTTCAAAAATGGTTCTTAAACGTAGTTTTAGGCGTAGCCTCAACAAACGAGGTATAACATCATGGCTAATACAAAAAGTTCGGGCAAGGAGCCTCCGAGTAAACAGGACACGAAGAAAAAGAGCAGAGTCAAATGGGTCGCAACGGCGTTTCTGTTGAGCTTTGTCATTTCCGCTGTGTTTTCGGTGGCGATGGGAGAGGTCACGGCAAACGCAAACGTTGTGATCGCCATATTGCTTCTGCTTTTCTTTATCGCGCTGGGCATCACGTTTGACGCGGTCGGTCTGGCGGTTGCAACGGCAGATCCGTCTGCGTTTCATTCAATGGCGGCGCAGAGATTGCGCGCAGGCAAAAAGGGCGTGTGGCTGATCAACAACTCCGACCGCGTCAGCTCGATCTGCAACGATATCGTCGGCGATATCTGCGGTGTCGTCACGGGTGCGGCAGGCGCTGCGATCGTCGCCAAGCTGTTTTCGGACGGCGCGTTCTGGATGTCTCTTGCCATGACGGCGCTGATCTCGGCGCTGACGGTCGGCGGCAAAGCGGCATGCAAGCATTTTGCGATGACGCACAGCACCTCGATCGTTATGATTGCGGCAAAGGCAATTTGCCTGTTCAGGAAGTAATTTTGAAATCAGGTAATACAGATGTATTTGGAACATATTAACTCCCCTGCCGATGTCAAGGCGGTTCCCGCCGACAAGCTCGGAGTGTTTGCAAACGAAATACGGGACGAGCTGATCCGCGTCGTGTCGCAAAACGGCGGACATCTGGCGGCAAATCTCGGCGTGGTGGAGCTGACGGTGGCAATGCATCGCGTGTTTGACTGCCCGACGGACAGCTTTGTCTTTGACGTGGGACATCAAAGCTATGTCCACAAGCTGTTTACAGGCAGAAGAGAGCAGTTTGATACCTTGCGTACGTACGGCGGACTGTCGGGCTTTCCCAAGATCTCCGAGTCCGATTGCGATGCGTTCGGATGCGGTCACAGCTCGACGTCGATTTCCGCGGCGATCGGTATTGCAACGGCAAAACGCCTTGCGGGCGACGATTCCTATACCGTGGCAGTTATCGGCGACGGCGCGTTTACGGGCGGTATGGCATACGAAGCGCTCAACAACTGCGCTCACAATGACAAGCTGATCATCGTACTGAACGACAACACGATGTCGATTGCGCAAAACGTCGGTGCGATGAACACATACCTTAACCGTTTTCGCAATACGGCAAAATATTTCCGTCTCAAAAACCGCGTCAAGCAGGCATTTTTGAAAGTTCCTGCGGTCGGCAAGGGATTGGTCGATCTGACGGGCAAGGTCAAGGAAGGTATCAAGCATTTGTTGGTGCGCGAGAACTTTTTTGAGCACTTGGGGCTTTCGTATTACGGACCGCTGGATGGCAACGATGAGCCGCTGTTGGAGACGGTCTTGCACGAGGCAAAAAAAGACGGCAAGTGCGCCGTCGTGCATAT
>JAFQII010000030.1 GCA_017397605.1 Clostridia bacterium | reverse complement strand
GCAATTGTTCATTTTGCACAAAAAGCGGAAGGAATTTTCGTCTGTATTGACTTTTTGCAAAAATATTGCATTTGTCGGAGAAATCATATATAATAGTACCATTAGAAAAAATATATCGTCGGACAAGTCCGACGGGAGAGGAACCCCCTACCATGGCTTTAATCGATATGAAACGAATCCGCAATATCGCCCTTTTGGGACACAGCGGTTCGGGTAAGACCTCCTTGGCGGAGGCGATGCTGTATGTTTCCGGCGGCAGCGACCGCTTGGGCAAAACGGCAGAAGGCAACTCCAACTTTGACTACGATCCCGAGTCTGTCCGCAGAAAGATCTCGATCTCCGCGGGCTTTGCTCCGATCAACTGGAAAGAATCCAAGATCAACGTGATCGACACCCCCGGCCATCCCGGCTTTGCGGGCGAGGTTTCGCAGGCTCTGCGTGTTGCAGACAGCGCAGTCATCGTCATCGACGCGAGAGCGGGCATCGAGGTCGGTACGGAATTGGCGTGGGACCGCGCAACTGCGGCAGGTCTGCCCAAGGCGATCTTTATCAATAAATTTGACGACAACGAAGCGCGCTTTGCAAAGGTTCTGGACGCTCTGCACGAGCAGTTCGGCCGCAAGATCTGCCCGATCACCATCCCGATGATCAAGGACGGCGAGGTTTGCGGTGCATTGGACCTTGTGGATATCGAGGCACACGCGTTTGATGACAAGGGTCAGCATCACGTTCATCCGATTCCCGACGAGTCCAAGGAATCCTTTGAGCATTTCCGCGAAATGCTGCTTGAGGCAGTTGCGGGCACCAACGAGGACCTGATGGACAAGTATTTCTCCGGTGAGGATATTTCGCACATGGAGATCTGCAATGCGATCCACGAGGGCATCATTCACGGCGATATCGTTCCCTGCTTCTGCGGCTGTGCAACCAAGCTGTGGGGTGTCTGGACGCTGATGGATTCGATCGCAGAGTCGTTCCCGCGTCACTCCGCAAAGGGCAACGAGGTTTCTGCCGATCTCGAAGAGATCGCAATCCAGCCCGACGGAGCACCCGCACTGTTTATCTTCAAGACCGTTGCAGACCCGTTCGTCGGCAAGATGAACTTCTTTAAGGTTATGAACGGTACGGTCAAGGCTGACAACACCCTCAAAAACTCCCGCGACGGCTCCAACGAGCGTCTTGCAAAGCTTTATACGGTACGCGGTAAGGTACAGACCGAGGTCGACGCGCTCGCATGCGGCGATATCGGTATGGTTTCCAAGCTGTCGGGCGCGGCTACGGGCGATACGCTTTCGTGGAGCGGTGACGTAACGTACGCACCTGCGGATTATCCGCTGCCTTTCTATGTCAAGGCGATCCGTCCGCTGTCCAAGGGCGATGAGGACAAGATCTCTTCGGGCGTTGCAAAGCTGCTGGAAGAGGATCCCACGCTCCGTTACGAGGTCAACAAAGAGACCAAGCAGATGCTGTTGTCCGGTATGGGCGGCACGCACCTGGAGATCGCGCTTGCAAAGATGAAATCCCGCTACGGCGTAGACGTTGCACTGGACGAAAAGAAGGTCGCGTACCGCGAGACCATCCGCAAATCCTGCAAGGTCGAAGGCAAGCACAAAAAGCAGTCGGGCGGCCACGGTCAGTACGGTCACGTCAAGATCGAGTTCTCTCCCGGTGAGGCAGAGGGTCTGACCTTTACCGAGACGATCTTCGGCGGCTCTGTTCCCAAGAACTTCCATCCCGCAGTCGAAAAAGGCCTGCAGGAATGTATGGCAAAGGGTGTTCTGGCAGGTTATCCCGTCGTCAATCTGGCGGCAAACCTGTTTGACGGCTCTTACCACGATGTCGACTCTTCGGAAATGGCGTTCAAGATGGCGGCTTCCATCGCATTCCGCGACGGTCTGCCCCAGTGCGCTCCCGTTCTGCTCGAGCCGATCGGTTCCCTTCGTGTTCTGATCCCCGACAACCAGGTGGGCGACGTCATCGGCGACCTCAACAAGCGCCGCGGCAAGATCATGGGTATGGATCAGGCAGAGGGCAAGCGCGGCTACAGTGTAGTCGAGGCCGAGGTCCCCGAGTCCGAAATGGGCGACTATGTTCACGTTCTGCGTGCACTTTCGCAGGGCAGAGGCAGCTACACGTTCTACGTGACGGGCTACTCCGAGGTTCCCTCCAACATCGCGGAAAAGATCATCGCTGACGCAAAAAAAGACGCATAAATAAGTGTATAGGGGCGTGCATCGCACGTCTGCGGTCGGGTGTCGGATCGGCATGCGGTTTGCGGACGGGCAATGCCCGCCCCTACAAAACAGAAAGGTAATATATTATGAAAAAAGTACTTTTGCTTGTGCTTTGCGCTTTGATGCTGCTTTCCTGTATGAGCGCGTTTGCCGTTTCGGCGGATGAAGAAGATTCCGCAACATCTCCGTTGTATCAAAAATCCGTTTTGTTTGTAGGAGACTCGCTGTGCGAGGGCTTGATCGAATGGAACGATGCGACCTACAAATCCCAGGTCGGCTACGCCGGCAGAATCATGGTAAAAAATGAAATGACCGGTATCAACAAGAGCAAATCGGGCGCTTCTATGTCCGATTGCCGCGGCGCAAACACCGTGCTTGCGCAGCTGCAGGCGATGTCCGGCAACGAATACGACTACGTCATTCTTGAGGGCGGCGTCAACGATGCGTGGGACAATTGTGCACTCGGTACGATCACCGAAGGGTTTGAAGGCCCGTTTGACATGACTACCTTTGCAGGTGGTCTGGAGCAGACCTTTGCATATGCAAAGCGTGTGTACGACGGCGCGATCTTTGGCTATACGACCAACTTTACGATGCCCATGGGTAACACGGACGGAAGCCGCGGCAAGATCGACGATATGGCGGATTACATTGCGCTCAGCATCGAGATCTGCAAAAAATGGAACATTCCTTATCTGGATCTGTACAACGATGAGGACCTCAACAAAAACGTCCTCAAAACCGATACGAAGGATTGCCTCTACGACTATATTCATATGAATTCCAACGGCTTTAACACGATCGCTCCCATCATTGAGGCGTGGATGGAAACGCTGACGGTTGACGGTATTCCGCCCGAAGAGTCTTCCGAGGAGCCCTCTGCCGAGCCTTCCGTCGAGCCGTCCGAAGAGCCTTCCGTCGCAGAATCGTCCGCTGAATCCAAGGCGGAAGAGCCTGCATCGGGCT
>JAFQII010000029.1 GCA_017397605.1 Clostridia bacterium | reverse complement strand
CTGTCGGATATGGACGAGGTCTACCGTATTGACGGCAAATACGACCTTGCGCTTTCCGATTACCTCGCACGGGAGGGCAAAAAGCAGGTGTTTTTGACCGCCTCGCAGACCGATCGGCTCGAAGCATTGCTGGACGAGATTGTGAAATAAAAAAGAGGCGGCACATGTCAGATGCGCCGCTTCTTTTGCCCTCTTTTGTTTTTTTGTGATGCATAAATCTTGCCGCCAAAAGATATCTTTGATATCTTTTGATATCATTGTAACACGAAAAACCGCTTTTGCAAGCGGTATTTTTTATCTGTTTTACAGTATTTTTTATCTATTTTACAATTTCCTTGCCGCAAGACGGACGCGCAGACATTTTTTTACCGAAAAAGGGTGGAAAAACGTTCCAAAGTGTGCTATACTGTCATGGAAAGAAAAAAGAGGAACATACAATATGAAATTTATCTCATGGAACGTCAACGGTCTGCGTGCTTGCATGACCAAGGGGTTTGACACGTTTTTTGCGGAGGCGGACGCAGATTTTGTCTGCCTGCAGGAGACAAAAATGCAGGAAGGGCAGTTGGATTTTGCGCCTGCGGGCTATCATCAATATTGGAACAGCGCGGAGAAAAAGGGTTACTCCGGTACGGCAGTTTTTGCCAAGCGTGAGCCGTTGTCCGTGCGTTACGGCATCGGCATCCCCGAGCACGACACCGAGGGGCGCGCGATCACGCTGGAGTACGACGAGTTTTATCTGCTTTGCGTCTACACGCCCAACGCACAGCGCGAGCTGGCGCGCCTTGCTTACCGTATGGAGTGGGAAGACGCGTTGCGCATGTACATCAAGTCGCTGGACGCCGTCAAGCCGGTGATCTACTGCGGCGACCTCAACGTTGCGCACGAGGAAATCGACCTCAAAAACCCCAAGACCAACCGACACTCGGCAGGCTTTTCGGACGAGGAACGCGCCAAGTTCTCCGAGCTGCTTTCAAGCGGGTTTGTCGACACGTTCCGTGCGCTGTACCCCGACAAGGTGGAATACTCCTGGTGGAGCTATATGATGAAAGCGCGCGAAAAGAACGTCGGCTGGCGCATCGACTATTTTGTCGTGTCCGAGCGCCTTTTTCCGCGAGTCAAGGACAGCCGCATTCTGACAAGTATCATGGGCAGTGACCACTGTCCCGTAGAAATGGAGTTGCTGTAATGCTCAAAAAACTACTCAAGCTGTTTGCAACGATGTTCAAGATCGGCGCGTTTACCTTTGGCGGCGGGTACGCCATGATCGCGCTGTTGGAGAACGAGTTTGTCACCCAAAAGAAATGGGTCGACAAGGACGAATTTCTGGACATCGTCGCCATTGCGGAATCGACACCCGGCCCCATTGCGATCAACATGGCGACTTATCTCGGCTACAGGCAGGCGGGCGTGCTCGGCTCTGCGTGCGCGACGCTCGGCGTGGTTCTGCCGTCGTTTCTCATCATCTACGTGATCTCGCTGTTCTTTGACGCGTTTTTGTCGCTCACGCTTGTCGCAAACGCGTTCCGCGGCATTCAGGCGTGCGTGGTGTACCTCATCTTCTCCGCAGGGTGGAAGATGTTTAAAGGCTTGCCCAAGAGTGCGTTTAATACCGTTCTTTTGATGATCACCATCGCCTGCATGGTGTCCTTTTCGATCTTTGCGGTCAAGTTTTCGACCGTGTTTTATATCCTCATCAGCGGTGTGATCGGTCTGTGTGCGTACCTGATCGGGCTTGCGCACAAGAAAGGAGCAAAAAAATGATTTATCTGCAATTGTTTTTGACCTTTTTGGAGATCGGCGCGGTGTCCTTTGGCGGCGGCTACGGCATGATCTCGCTGATCCGCGAAAAGGTGCTGACCTACGGCTGGCTGGAAGAGGAAGAGCTCTTGAACTTCATCGCCGTTTCGGAGTCCACCCCGGGCCCGATTGCGATCAACATGGCGACCTTTATCGGCTCGTCGAAGGGCGGGATTCTCGGTGCGGCGCTGGCAACGCTCGGCGTGGTGCTCCCCGCGTTCTGTATCATTCTGTTGATCGCCACCGTCATCCGCGGACTGCTCAAATACGCGGGCGTGCAGGCATTTTTGGGCGGTATCCGTCCCTGCGTGGTCGGTTTGATTCTGGGTACGTCCGCGACGATGTTTCTGTCGGCGGTCTGCCATTTTAAAACGATCGGCGGCGGATTTGCGTTTGACTGGCGCGCGCTTTTGATCGTCGCCGCTGTCGCGCTGTTTGCGTCTCTGTGGAAAAAATGGAAAACAAAAAAGCCCTCGCCGATCCTGATGATCTTGGTTTCGGCAGGGCTGGGTATGCTGTTGTACAGCTTTTGAGGGGGAGAACGCTTAAGGGACGCTGTCCCTTAAGACTCCCTGCATAAGAACCTTTTTGAAAAAAGGTTCTTATGAATCTCCAAAAACTTTTATTGCCCGAGACTGTCGTCACGGGACAAGTCGGCGCATGGCTTTAGAGATAGCACAACTGCATACCGCCGACGTCAAAAACGACTGCGTCGTTTTTATGGGGTTGTCGAAAAAAATCAGAAAGGGCACGGTTCTGTGCTCTTTTTTATTTCCCCCGAAAGCGTCAGCTTTCGGCACTAAATTTCTTTGGAGATTCTTAAGAACCTTTCTTTTTAAAGAAAGGTTCTTAAGCGTACCCCCATATCACAGTTTAAAATTCTTAGCCAAACCACCCTCGGCGGTTTCGCGGTACATGACGCGCAGGTCCTTGCCCGTTTCGTACATGGTGTCGACGATCATGTCAAAGCTGATCATGCGCGAGTTGGCGAGAAAGTCCGCGAGGTTGACGGCGTTGAGCGCGCGCATTGCGGCGATCGCGTTGCGTTCGATGCAGGGAATCTGGACGAGACCGAGAATCGGGTCGCAGGTGAGCCCGAGGTGGTGCTCGATGGACATTTCCGCGGCGTACTCGATCTGGTCGAGGTCCAGCTCGTACAGCTCGGCTGCTGCCGCCGCCGCCATGGAGCAGGCGGTTCCGATCTCTGCCTGACAGCCGCATTCCGCACCGCTGATCGACGCGTTGGTTTTGATGAGGTTGCCGATGATGCCTGCCGTTGCAAGCGCGTGCAAAATCTGCGTCTCCGAAAAATCGCGCTTGGGCTGGAGGAACTTGAGCACGGCGGGAACGACGCCGCATGCGCCGCAGGTGGGCGCGGTGACGATCGTACCGCCCGACGCATTCTGCTCGCTGACCGCGTAAGCGTAGGCGCAAATGAGGCGGTTGGTCTTGGTTTCTTCGCTCTCGTCGATGTGCTTTTGGCGGAACAGGTAGCGCGCCTTGCGCTGTGTGCCGATCCCGCCGTGAAGGATTCCTTCGGCAACAAGTCCTTGCTTGATTGCGTTCTGCATGACCGTCCAGACCTCGGAGAGGTACGCCCAGATGTCACTGCCTTCGCATTCCTCGACGTATTGCCAGATGCGCATGTCGCGCTCGCGGCAGTAGTCGGAGATGGCGGTAAAGGAATTCAGCGGGTACACGTCCTCGTGCTCGGCGGGGGACTCGCCTTCCGCAACGACCTCGCCGCCGCCGACGCTGTAATAGCGCTTGCGCGCGAGCTCTTTGTCGCCGTCCATGGCGATCAGGTCGAGCATGTTGGGGTGGAACTCGGTCGGTGTTTCGGTGTCAAAGACGATCTCGCAGGGGCGGGCGCCGAACGTTTCGAGCAATGCGCGGTCAGTCATGTGTCCGCGTCCCGTTTTGGCAAGCGAGCCGTAGAGAACGGCGCGGTAGGAGGACGCGTTGGGGCATACGGCGAGGAAGCGTTCCGCCGCCGCGATCGGCCCCATCGTGTGGGAAGAAGACGGGCCGCGCCCGATGCGGTAAAGGTATTTTAAGGATTGCATACGAAACCTCCGGAAAAGGTTGCGCCGTTGGCGCAAATGATGTTTGCCGCGTGCGCGGCAAAATGATGTTGTGCGCATGGCGCACAAATGATGTGATGCTACGCATCAATGATGTTGCGCGCACAGCGCGCAAACGGAGAGTTGAGACGGTTGAGGGATTTATTTCAGGACAAACTACTTGACTTTTGTGCGCACAGCGCACAACTTCATTGTGAGCAACGCTCACACTTCATTTGCACAATGTGCAACTTCATTTACGGCGCAAGCCGTAACATCATTTGCGCACCGCGCAACTATTCGGTAGTGTCTTGTTCAATACGAGCGTATACAGCAACGCGAGCACGGTAATGACAAGCGCAACAACAAGGTTTTCGGTGTCTTTGCCGATGACGGACAGGGAGTTGAGGATGCTGTGGGTGAGGATGCAGGGGAGAAGACTTCCGCCGCGGTCAAAGATGAGCACAAACAAAAAGCCAAACGCGACCGCGCCGAGGATCTGCAGGAGCGTCGAGGGCAATTCTGCGCCGCTTCCGTTGAACAGATTGACGATGTGCCCGATGCCAAAGGTCACAGACGACACGATGATCGCCGCGCGGCGTCCGTTTTGCGCCATGGAAACAAACAAAAACCCGCGGAAGATCAGTTCTTCCAAAAAACCGACGCACAGCATACTGCCGATGAATAACAGCGCATGAGCAAGCGGCTGTGTAAACGCTACGCCGAGCCAAAGGTTGCACGACGCGAGTAAAACAAGCGGAACGTAGTACAAAAACCGTTTTGCTTCCGCTATCGGCTTGCAGATGCCGTAGGTTGCAAGCAAGCCGTGTTTTTTGAGCCACAAGAGGGCAAACGCGCTCATCGCAAGGTGAAACGCAAAGGTCAACAGCTTGGGAATGCCGATGCTCTCGGAAACGCCGTCGGCGATGCTTGAGCCGACGACGTACAGAGCGATCGAAAGGATACTAAACCATATTCGGCTTTTTTGATAGAATTTATACATAAAATTCCCTCAATAGCCCGCACAACACCATGTGCGCGGGGTAGTAGACGTAAAACAGCTTGCCCATCCATTTTGCACTGCCGCGCGCGCCGTTGTAGCGCGCAAGCAGGGGAACGGTCAGGCAGGTACAAAGCTGGATCAAGCCGTACACGCGGTCGATGCAGAAAAAGTATACCGCCGCGTAG
>JAFQII010000299.1 GCA_017397605.1 Clostridia bacterium | reverse complement strand
GCAAGCAGTTCGATGTAATGCTTGCCTGCCCAGCCGCCGCTGATAACGCCGACGGTCAGCTCATACAGCTCGCGGATGTCTTCCTTGCCCTCTGCCCACAAGCCGTTATGCAGATTTGCGTTGAGGTTAAAGAAGTTTTTGGACGCCGCGATCGTAAAGCCGAGCGCGGTCTCGGAAACGCCCATCGAAAGCATCGGTGCGCTGGAAGAAACACGGACGCCCTTTGCCCAGAGCGCGTCGGAAACAACAGGCTTGACACTGCCTGCCGCATGGATCAGAATTTTGAGATCGGGACAGACAGAGAGCAGTTCTTCGTCCAGAGGGGTGCTTCCCCAGGAGGTGACGCAGACGGTCGCATCCTGCAGCAGCGGTTTAACGCTCTCGATGTTGTTTCCGCCTTCGTTGATCACGACCTCACCGATCTTTGAAAGTCTGTCAATTGTTTTTTGGTTGATGACCATGTCACGTGTGCCGGGATCCATGATCAGTGCGATTTTTTCCATAGCTGTATGCTCCTTCGCAAACGATGCTGTTATTTTTTTACAGTATAAAACAAAACCTCGTGTTTGTCAAGAAAAATGAAACGCAAGAACGCAAAAAATCCCGACAAGCCGTCGGGATTTTTATATTCTTTTATACCGAGGTCACGGTGCCGATAAAAATCGGTGCGCCGGTCAATGCATCTGCAATCAGATACACGAACGGACGGTTTAGCACAACAGTGTGATCGCACTTGGGTAAATCAATACTCTTGGTTGTGTCTACGGTTACTGCCGCGGCGCGGGTTCCGTTCTCGTCCAGTTCAATAAAAGTCTTGTGAATAACCTTGTCAAGGCTCAACGATGCGTCGCACATGCGAGAGAAATCTGCGTTTTGAAACGCACTCGGCATTCCGAGCGCGGCAAGCACGTCTTGCAGTTCCATATCAAACTGATAGCCGAATTTGGGGAGTCCGACCAGTACTGTTTCGTCCTCCCGGCGGCTGCTCAAAAACCGTGCATACGCAGAAGCGTCAAACGACTCAATAAACGTATACAGATCCACACCCTCATCGGGTAATACCGCAAAGAACCAAAATCTGCTGTTTTCTCCGTATCCCAAAGCAAACCCGGCCGCACCTTCCGTTTCGTAGTATGCATACTGCTTGGCATACATCATTTGAGCAGTTTGCTCATTCCCTTGCAGATCACGAAACGTTTCGTTTTGGATAAACCGCTTTTCAAACCCCCGCGTCCATCCTGCCTCAAAGGTCAGTGCGTTGACCAAATAGATCGGACTTTCCTCGTCCATTTCGTCCAGAATTTTCTCGATCATGCCGTCAGTGTGCAGATTTGCCCATTTGTTGATCTGCTCAACAGCGCTTTTTCCAAACGGCACGTCATACGCCTGCGCACCGTAATATGTTACGTTGGTCTGCAAAAAATCCTCACGCATTTCGAGGTCATAGCTCTGATTGTACCAAATAGAATTTGTGATCCCGACCTTGCATGTGTTTTCGATCGGAAGGCTGTCGATATACTCCAAATAATATGCATTGAGCTCTGTGACGGAAAGCTCGCCGCCCAACAGCGACTCCATTTCCGCAAGCGTCTCTCCCGACGCGCCGTTTGCCGTCATTGCAAGCGCGGCGTGCACCGAAAGCGGAGAAATCAAAATGCTTTCGCCCTTTGAATCTGCGGCACATGCGCGAAACAGCTCCATTGCAAAAGCGGTTTGTGCTTTGCAAAATACATCGTCAAGCTCTTTGCCTTCTGCCTCGGCGGCTGCAATATTTTTCATCAGATCGCCTCGATCAGGCGCAACCTCGCACGAGCAAAACGCAAACAGCATCAAAACCGCCAACAAACACAAGCATGTCTTTTTCATACCGTTTTTTTCATCTCCAAGGTTTTTTGTCTATTTTCAGTATAGCACAAACAAAAGCCGATTTTCTACGGAAATGTATCTAAATCGGCTTGTTTGTTTTTGTTTATTTTATTTAAAAAGCCCCGCGTAGCCGTTCTGCTCAAACAGCTTGCCGCTGTTGGCATAAAACGCATCGTCAAGCGGGAACACGCCGTTTTGCAACGGTTTGCCCGCAAGCCCCTCGGGGAGAAGCGTTTTGAGTTCGTTCCAGTTGGTGTAATTCTGATCGCCGTTGATCTCGACACAGCCGACCCTCATGCCCGCAAGGGCGTCGATGCGCGAGGCAAACTGCTTGTTCCACTCGGCAAGCAGTGGGTTGACCGTCAGATCGGCGCACAGGCACTGGCCGCCCGCGGCGTGAATGGCACTGACCATGCCAAACGACACGGAAAGCGTCTTGGCAATCGGTTTGAGCGCGACCGCCTTGTAACCCATCTGCAATCTCGCCTTGACGTCCGCAAGGGAATGCGCCGACTCGTCCGCATTGATGCAAACAGGCAAATTGCCGACAAACGTCTCGTTTTCGGGCGCAAACGGCTCTTCCAGCAGTGCAATGCGATCCAGCGCGCCCATTTTGTCCGCGGCATCCAGCAATGCTTCCAGCCTCGGCATGCCGTCGTATCTGCCGTTGGCATCGAGATAATACAAAATCTTGCCGCTTTTGGTGTGCGGCGTGTTGTACCGCGACGCAATTTCGTGAATCTGCTTCAGTCTCGCAATATCCCACGCAAGCATTTCCCGCATATCCTCTTCTTGCGTCGAAACACCCGGTACCGCCTTGCCGATCTTGATCTTTAAAAGCGCGATCCCGCTGTCCAAGCAAGAACGGATGCCGTTCTCTTCCACCGCATACGAAAGCAGAGGAATCTGCGCCAGCGCGTCATGGCGGCAGGACATTGCCGCTTTTGCAGTCCCGGGAATGAGTCCGTCAAACGAGGTGATGCCGTTTTCTTTTGCGTACAGCGACCACAGCGAAAAGTCCACGCCGACAAGCGAATTGAGCACAAAGGTCTCCGCGACCTCTCTGCCGCAGACCGATGCAGCATATCGCTTGAGTTCGGGAACGATCGCGTCGATCAGCTCGATCGGCGACGCAAAGCACTCGCCCTCGATCATTTTGAGCGCACGGTTTGTCACCATCATCATCATCGCGGACGAAACCGCGGGCGGATTATCTCCAAACACACCTGCGTCCGACCAAAGCACGCTTTCGACGCAGGGCGAAACCGCCGTAAAGTTGTCGCTTTCAATCTTGGCAACCGTCTGCCACAGCTCAGTGAGATAACGCCCCTTAAACCCAAACGGCGCTTTCAGCGGCTCGCGGACGAATTCCAGATCGCATTTTTTAATGTGAATTTTGTTCATGCAGATACCTCTCGATGACCTCGATTGCAGGCGCGGGAACGGCATCCGCAAGCGGTTTTTTGTAGCGGATCAGTTCTCTTGCATACGTGGAGCTGATATGTGCCAGCGCACCCGACGAAGGCAGAACAACGGACTCCAAATCCCCCAGCTCGCGGTTGATCGCATACAGCTGAGATTCATAGTCAAAGTCACTCCCGTTCCGTGCACCGCGCACCAGCACGGGATTTTCGTATTTCTGCACAAAATCCGCAAGCAGTCCGTCCAGCAAAACGGGCTCCGCGGTCCCGTCGGGAAAACATGCGCGGATCGCTTCCACACGCACTTCCTCGGGCAAAAAGCCCTTTTTCTCCGCGTTGCGGCTGACAAGGATCACGACCTTGTCAAACAGCAATGCCGCACGGCGCACAAGATCCTCGTGACCTTTGGTAAACGGGTCAAACATGCCCGTAATCACCGCGGTACGCATGCTCATTCCTCCTCTTGTGCACGGCGGAACACCGAGACGTAGCTCTTGCCGTAGCGGTGCAGTTTTTGTCTGTAGCCGTCGATCGGCGTGGGGATTCCGTTTTCGTCGCTCTCGCAAATGATGATTGCGCTCTCGGACGGCAATTCCGCTTCGATCAATGCGTTCAGAATCTCGTCCAGATTGCACTCCGCGTACGGCGGATCGAGCAAGATCAGATCAAACTGCTCTCTGCCCTTTGCACCGCGGACGTACTCTTTCCAGTCCGCGCTCAAAATGCGGCACTGCGGCATGAGCTTGGTTTTTTGTGCGTTTTCCTTGATAATCGCCGCCGCCTCGCGGGACGCATCGTTGATGACGGCAAATGCCGCGCCGCGAGACAGCGCCTCCAATGCGAGCTGTCCGCTTCCGCCAAACAGATCCAGCACACGGCGGTCGTGCAGTTCAAACTGAATCGCCGAGAACATGCCCTCCTTTGCCGCCTCCGACGTGGGGCGTGTGGCAAGTCCTTCCAGCGTGCGCAACTTCATGCCGCGCGCTTTTCCTGTGATGATACGCATGTTTTACAGTCCTTTCTGTATGGTTGAGGCTCCGCCTCAAGCTCCGCTTAAGAACCTTTCTTTAAAAAGATAAGGTTAAACCTCGCCTACGGCGAGCTTGACAATCTCCAAAGAAATTTTATTGCCGAAAGCTATCGCTTTCGGAAAAAATATAATAATTACAATTTGCGCAGGGCAAATTGTTACCTTCACTTTCGCGATAGCGAAAATATCACTCGCCGAAGGCGAATATCACACAACCGAAGGTCGTATATCACTCGCACAAGGCGAAGCCGCCGTGCGAATATCACTGCGACCGCAGGTCGCTATGGGGCAGAGCCCCTTAAACCTTAACCCTCAACCCTTAAAATATTCCAAAATATTCCGCGCGGTATCTTCGGAAATGCCCTTGACCTCGCGCAGCTGCTCGTAGGTTGCCGACTTGAGCTTGTCCAGCGTGCCGAAATGCAAAAGCAGCTGCTTGGCTTTGGCGTCGCCCACACCCTTGATCGCAACCAAACCCGATTGCTTGACCGTTTTACGTCGCTGAACGTCCATGCGCGACAGCGCAAAGCGGTGTACTTCCTCTTGGATCTTGTACAGAAAAACGAATACGTCCTGCCGCTTGACGATCGAGATCTCGTGCTCGCCGTCGGTCAACGTGCGCGTCTTGTGGTACGCGTCCTTAACCATGCCAAATACGGGAATCTGCAGCCCAAACGAGTCCAGCACGGCTTTTGCCGCATGTACCTGTGTCACGCCGCCGTCCATCAAAATGAGATCGGGGTACTCCCAGCCCTGCTCTGCGCCATCGTGGGAGAATCGACGCGTCAGCGCTTCGGTCAGCGACGCGATATCGTTGTTTCCCTCGCCCTCGCGCATGTGGAAGGTGCGATATTTCTTTTTGGCAAACCTGCCGTTTTGCAGAACGATCATACCGCAGGTCGTGTGCTCTCCGCCGCTGTGCGAAATATCGTATGACTCGATGCGTTCGGGAATGACCTCTAACTGCAACAGCTGTGCAAACGAGACGAGAAAGCTGTTTTGCTTATCGTCCTCGGCACGCTTGTGCAAAAGCAATTGCATGGCGTTTTCGTCCGCACGGTCGGTCAGCGCACGGAATTCCCCGCGCTGGGGGCGGTATATTTGTACTTTGGTTCCCGCTTTTTCGGAAAGGTACGCCGTCAACAGCTCGCTTTCCTCCTCGGGCAGGTCCATAGAGACGCAGATCTTTTTCGGCACAAAGCCGCGCAGATCATAAAAACGCTGCAATAAGCCTTCCAGCGCCGCAGGGCTCATAATCTCGTCTGCGCCAAAGAAAAAGCTCTCGCGGTCCACGATCGCGCCCGCACGGACAAACAGCACCGAAACCGCACTGCCCAGATCATCGGTATAAACGCCGACGATATCCGCTTCGATGTCGGGCGCACCGACGATCTGTTGCTTGTCGCCGATCTTTTTGACAGCGCGGATACAGTCGCGGTATTTTGCGGCGAGCTCGTATTGCTCCGCCTCGGCGCAACGTTCCATTTGCGCGGTCAGCTCCTTGATCAAGCCGCTGTAGTCGCCTTTGAGCAACTGTGCCGCACCCGATGCACGCGCACGGTATTCCTCGGGCGTGATCTGCCCTTTGATGCAGACACCGCAGCATAGCCCGATGTGGTACTGCAAGCAAGGTCTGCCCTTGCCGATATCCTTGGGAAACTCCTTGCGGCAGGTCGGCAATCCAAACGCCCCCACCGCAGCAGAAACGATCTCGTTTGCCACGTGTGCCGACGAAAACGGACCGAAATAGCGGTCGCGGTCGCTTCCGCGCGTATACACTACCGAAAGATTGGGATACTCCCCGTGCGACAATCGAATGTAGGGATACGCGTCGCTGTCCTTGAGCTTGATAT
>JAFQII010000298.1 GCA_017397605.1 Clostridia bacterium | reverse complement strand
GCTGTGGCGGCGGAAGAAATATTGAAAGGTTCGCTTCACAGGTCACCTCAGGAAAGGTTGTCGGATTAGACTATTCTGAAGTGAGCGTTGAAAAGTCAACCAAACTCAATAAGGATGCAATTGATGAAGGCATGTCGGCGATGTTTTCTGTTCCGAGCGCGTCGATGAACTTTGCGCGGTTCATGGCGGCGAGAGGCTGCTCGCCGAGGTGGGCAAGGATCAGGCGGACGCCTTTTTCCTTGCAGGAGTGCAGGATCGCAAACAGCGTTTTCATCGCCGTCGCATCCAGCATCGGAACGTCGTGCATGCGCAGGATGACCGTTTTGATACCGTCGTCATCGGGCAGGGACACAAACTTGTCCGTCGAGGCAAAGAACATCGGACCGTCGATCTCCAGCACACAGATGTTTTCGGGATACTGCTTGTAGCGCGGGTTGCTCTCGTCGCGTTTCCAGACGCGCACGCGCGTGTGGTCTGCCATGTGTTTCATAAAGAAGACGACTGCCAGAATCATACCGACCGCGATCGCAACGACAAGGTCAAACACGACCGTCAAAACAAAGGTGACGACCAACACGATGATATCCGTTGCGGGAGCGGTCTTGCAAAGTTTGACAAAGCTGCGCCACTCGCACATGTTGTACGCGACCACAAACAAAATCGCGGCAATGATCGGCATGGGAATCCACGCCGCAAACGGCATCAGAACGACCAGAATGAGCAGCAAAACGAGTGCGTGCACAATGCCTGCGACAGGGGTTCTGCCGCCGTTTTTGACATTGGCGGCGGTGCGTGCGATCGCGCCTGTCGCGGGGATGCCGCCAAACAGACCGGAGCAGATGTTTCCGACGCCTTGGGCGATCAGCTCGGTGTTGGAGTTGTGCTTGTCGCCGATCATGCCGTCCGAGACGACGCAGGACAACAGCGACTCGATGCCTGCCAGAATGGCGATCGTAAATGCGTTGGGCAGCAGCTTGACGATCAACTCACCGCTGATTTCGGGGAATGCAAACGAGGGCAGTGCGCCGTCGATCTGGTACAGGTCGCCGATCGTGTTGACGGGCAGATCCAACAGCTTGACCAGCGCCGCGCCGACCACGACGGCGATCAGCGAGCCGGGAATCTTTTTGCTGATGTACGGCCAAACGATCAGAATCGCAAGTCCGATCCCGCCGACCAGCAATGCCCACGGATTAAAAGTAAACAGCGATTTTGCGACCGCCTCGACTTTTTCCATCGTTTCGACCGCATGCGTGCCTTCCGCAAAGGTCAATCCCAAAAAATCCTTGATCTGCCCGATGACGATCGTCACGGCAATACCTGCGGTAAACCCCGTCGTGATCGTGCAGGGAATGTACTTGATCAGCGAACCGAATTTCAAAAGCCCCATCAAAATGAGGATCACGCCTGCCATCAGCGTAGCAAGCACCAATCCGCTGACACCGTGTACCGCGACAATGCCTGCGACGATGGTTGCAAACGCCGCTGTCGGGCCCGAAATGTTGACGCGTGAGCCGCCCAGAAGCGAAATGGCAAAGCCTGCGATGATCGCGGTGTAAATGCCTTTTTCGGGCGAGACACCCGAAGCGATCGCCAGCGCGATCGAAAGCGGCAGAGCGATGATCGCCACGATCACGCCCGCGACAAAGTCGGACAGCAGTTGCTTGGCGGAGTATCCGCGGACCGTGTCGATCAACTTGGGGCGAAATAAGTTCTTCATCCAAAAAACATCTCTTTTCTACATCAAATCGTCCCGATTATACACCTTTTGCCACGGATTCGCAATGGTTTTTTTGCAAGAATATTGATTTTGTTTTTGTGGTTGTGTATACTGTTTTTACAAACAAAAAGTTTTTTGCGATTTTTGCAAAAAAATATAAGGATTTTACCCCATCTCGGTTGTATAAGAGATGAAAGAGAGGAAAAGCCCATGGATCACGGTGCAAGTAGCTACCGCCGTTATCTGGATGGCGATGAGTCCGCTTTTGACGAAATCGTAAAGGAGCTGTTTGACCCGCTTGTCTTTTTTATCGATCAGTACGTCCGCGACGTGTATGCCGCGGAGGATATTGCGATCGACGTGTTTGCGGACGTTGTGGCGCACCCAAAGCGCTACAATTTTAAAGTGACGCTCAAAACATATCTGTTTATGCTCGGCAAAAGCCGTGCGCTCAATTACATCAAGCATAGGCGCTCTCTGCGCGAGAGCGCGATCGACGACGCTTGTCCCTTGCCCGACGGGGGAAACACGCCCGAAACGCTGTTTTTGCAGGACGAACGTTCCCGCGCGGTGCACGCCGCGTTGGCAAAACTGAGCGACGACATGCGTCTGGCGGTGCATCTGGTGTTTTTTGAGCAGTTGTCTTACGAAGAAACGGCACGCGTGATGAAAAAGAACAAAAAACAAGTGGACAATCTCCTTTACCGCGCCAAAAAGGAACTGCGCGCCATACTTGGTGAGGAGGAGCTGTGGAAATGAAAACGTTTGAACAGCGCAAGGCAGAGATCTTTTGCCGTGCGCAAAAACAAAAAGAAAAAGAGAAAAAAGCACGCATGCGCGCTTGGGGCATCGGGGTGGCAACGGCGTTTTGTCTGTGTGTCACAGTCGGTGTGGTTTTGCATACGCCCGATTTGTCAGAGGACATGGTGACGGACGCGGAGTCGAAGGGGAACGCGCCGACGTACGATATTCTCGACAATGAGGACAATAGAAACGAAAACCTCGTCAGCAAGGGAGAAGCTGCCGAGGATCGGATACCGCCTACCAACGCAGACCCCGATTGCAAGGACGAGGGCAAAGATGCGGGCGATGCGGAAGAAGACCTCATCAACTCCGGTGAAGCAGAGTGCTCGGAGGAGATGCCCCCCGAGGAAGTGACGCCTTTGCCCGAAGCACCCTCCGGGGATGGCGGAACGCTCGGACAACTCATGGGCGCGGATCTTGCACTTTTGCAGGTGTTGGATGCGTACCGCGACGAGATGTATACATCTTCGGGCGAGATGTTTTTGGTTTCTTGCGACGTGCTGTATATGGCGGCAGACGGTGAACCGCAGGACAAGGTCAAGCTGGTTTTGCCGCTGCCATACGAGGAGCGGATCGAAAAAGGGGACACGCTGGTTGCTCTGCTTGCGGACGATGACAGCTTTGACATGCTGTTGCGCGACGATACGCTCTGTATTCTCGGCAAATCTGAAGAACCGTTTGAAGAGCTGACAAAGCTGACAAACTTTTCCGCCGCAATGACTGCAGACGAGGCGTTGAAATTTTTTGAGAGCTTTGAAGAATGAGGTGACACGATGAAAAAACTGACGGTATTGCTGCTTTCTGCACTCCTTTTGGCGTCCTGCGCGCAGGATGTTCCTGCCGACGTGAGCGTCTCGCTTGCAGAAAGCAGTGTATCGAGCGAAGCATCTTCTGCCGAAAGCAGTGAAGAAACCTCCGACACAAGTAGCTGCGACACATCTTCCGAGGAAGAAGATACTGCCGAGTGGCCTCATCACCGCAATCCGTATGAGGACAACGAAACGCCTGTGACGATCGCGGAAGATTTTCCCGATTTTTGGGACAACTCGCTCGAAACATACGAGGGGACGCAGATCCGGGAAGAATATTTTTTGATCGTCAAGATCGAATCCGACCGCATGTATGTTGCAGCCCCCTATGAGTACCAATCCCATATCGTGTTTGCGGGGGATTTTGCCGAAACGTACAAGGTTGGAGATTACATTCTTGTTTCTGTCGGAGATTATTTGTCGCACGGTTCGTTCTATTATGTTCCGCAGGCGGATATCATCGGGATCGAAACGGACATGCAAAACATTTTTGCGGTCATCGTAGCGCCCGAAAAGCCCGTGATCTACCTTTATCCCGAACAGGAAACGCAAGTCAGCGTCCGACTGGACTATGACGGGACGCTTACGAGCACCTACCCTGCATACAAAGACGGAGAGGGCTGGAAAGATTTGACCGTTCTGCCCGACGGCACGATCTACGGCGCAGACGGCAAGGAGTATTACTGTCTGTTCTGGGAAGGCAAGGACAACACGCAGTACGATTTCTCGAGCGGCTTTTGCGTTCGCGGCGAGGACACCGAGGTGTTTTTGGAAGAAATGTTGCGCGAGATCGGTTTGACTGCACGCGAGGCAAATGAGTTTATCATCTTTTGGCTGCCGCGCATGCAACACAATGCGTACAACGTCATTTCGTTCCAGACGGACGCTTACACCGATTCCGCAAGGCTTACGGTGACGCCCGAGCCCGACAGCGTGCTCCGCGTTTTCATGGCGTATTACGCAAGCGAAACGCCCGTTGACATTGAGCCGCAAGCTTTTGAAGGCTTTGAAAGACAAGGCTTTACGGTCGTGGAATGGGGAGGAGCAATGACGCAGGCGTCATTGCAGTGATAGCCGCACTTCGTGCGGGTGATATTCGCTTCGCGAGTGATATCCGTGCTTTGCACGGGTGATATATGCCGCTTGCATGGCAATCGGCATGTGAAAGAATCAAACAGGAGGAATACACATGAAAAAACTATGTATCTTGTTTTTGGTGTCGCTGGTGCTTTTGGCATCGTGCGCGACTGTGGGGAACGATGTTTCCAAAAATGATATTTCGCAAGGCGGCGAAAGCTCGCAGGCGGTGTCGAGTGATCAAAGCTCGCAGACGGTATCCGTCGATCGCGGCGAGTCGCTGTTGGCACGCGGAGACCTGATGCAGTTGGTTTCTGCAAAGCAAGTGGAAGGCAAGCAGATCGACGAAGCGTTCCGTCAGTCGCAGATGCGTCTTGCGATGGAGCTGTTTGAAGCTTGTTCATCCGCGTCCGAGGGCAAAAACGTATTGATCTCGCCGCTGTCGATTCAGTTGGCGCTTGCCATGACGGCAAACGGCGCGTCGGGTGAAACGCTGGAGGAAATGCAAGCCCTTTTGGGCGGTGACATTCCGCTGGACGAGCTGAACGCGTATCTGTACGAGTATGTCGGCAGTCTGCCGAGCAGTGACAAATACAAGGTCGAGCTTGCAAACTCGATCTGGTTCAGAGAGCAAAACGGTTTTGAGGTCTACGAGAGCTTTTTGCAGACCAATGCGGATTACTACAAGTCGCAGGCGTATGCCGCACCGTTTGACGATACGACAGTGGAGCAGATCAACAAATGGGTGGAGGTCCACACTGACGGCATGATCAAAAAGGTCATCGAGGACATCGATCCGCTAACCATGATGTATCTGATCAATGCGCTCGTGTTTGATGCCGAGTGGGCGTCGCCTTACGATGAGTATTCTGTCCATGACGGAACGTTTACCGCTCTTGGCGGCAGGGTATGCGACGTGGAATACATGTCCGCCGAGGAAGGTTACTACCTCGAAACCAAGGACGCGGTCGGCTTTGCCAAAAACTACAAGGACGGCAAATACCGTTTTGCGGCACTGCTCCCCGACGAGGGCGTGGATGTATACGATTACATCGCGTCGCTTGACGGAGAAACGTTGTTAGACGCGTTGGACAATATGGAGAGTGCAAGCGTGTTTGCGACCATGCCCAAGTTCAGCTACGAATACGATCTGGAGATGACAGACGTGCTTTCCGCACTCGGCATGCCGACGGCGTTTACGGATGGTGCCGATTTTTCGGCGATGAGCAATCACGATCTGCACATCGGCACGGTCATCCACAAGACCTTTATCGAGGTTGCCGAAAAAGGCACGCGCGCAGGTGCTGTGACCGCTGTCGGCATGATGGAAGAGGGCGTCCCGATGTACAAAGCGGTGATTAAGCTCGACCGTCCGTTTGTCTATCTGATCATCGACGCCGAGACCAATCTGCCGTTGTTTGTCGGTGCGGTCACGGAGTTATAAAAAACAAAAAGGAGAGCATGCGATGAAACGAAGTCTCATTTTGATGCTGTCTTGGATATTGTTGCTTGCGCTTCTTTGCGGCTGCGCGGTGCGTGAGGAAGATGCAGGGACGCAAAGCGATGCCGAACAGCAAAGCGACGCCGAGCAGCAGACTGTTTCGGAGCAATCCATGGCGGTGGGAACCCTTCCGCTTGCCATGACGATTGCGGAGACCGTGCCGGGGTGTGTGGCGTTTGAACACAGCTATCCGTGCTTTTATGCTTACGACGAACGGGGGAATTTTTACCGCGTGTTGTGGTCGGATTTTGACGGACTTGCGGAACGCGACCGCGTTTCGGTGGCGTACAGCACCATGAAAAAGCTGACCTATACCGAGTACCCCGACGGAGGCTACACGCCTGCATATGAGATTACTGCGACACAGGTCACCAAGCAAAACTGCCTTGCCAAAAACGAGGACGGCGAATACGAGATCCGTTTGCCCGTCAGCGGACAGACGGTGCGGATCCGGGACGAGCAAGTGCGTTTTGTCCCGTATATCGACGACGAGCTGGTACGCACGGCAGAGCAATCCATCACGGAGCAGGTCTCGCGCTACTCGGACAACTCGGGCTTTTATCTGCAAGTGACGGATGATTATCTTTGTCTGATTGTGGAAGTGATCCACCAGCTTGACGAGCCCGACGAAAACGTGGGTTGCATTGACCACGAGCATCTCTTTTTCTCGGAGCGTATCACGCACGTTGCGGTCAGGAAACAGCCCGAGAGTGTTTGCACACGTTGCGGCGAGGATACGGGCGTCTGTTACTTTTTTAAAGAACCGCTGATGGAGGACGATGCGTTGACCGCCGAATACTCCGGCAAAGGCACCATTACGGAAACGGAACGCAAATCGCTGATGCAGATTTACAAGGACAAAACGCGCTGGACAGATGACAGCGTCGTAGACCGCGAGCCGTTTCGGTTTGACGGGTATCTCCATTTTGAAGCGGACGGCAAGTGCGGCAAGCTGTATTTCGGATTTGAAGACAGCGTGCTGTATTTCGACGGCGATTTTACATGGATGTACGAAGAATAAAACAGGCGGTACGGCATTATGCCGTACCGTCTTTTGCGTAGATTTCAAAAATGCCGTATTCGCCGTTTTCCGCCCATTCCTCGTGCAGGTATTTGACCATGTACGCAAGCGCGTCCTCGGGCTTGTCAAACAAGCCGTTTTCGTTGAGTTTTGCAAAATCGTCCAGAAACAGCGTTCCGTGCTCGTCGCATCCGTGCCAACGCGCGATAAACATACAGTCGTTGATCATGGAGAACAAGCCGCACGTTTCCGGCATATAGGTCACATCAAAGCCGAGAAAACGGTACCCGTCGGGAACCGTATCCTCCGCGCCGTAGATGCGCGTCCAGAGCAGTTCGTAATCTTCACTGCCTTCCAGCAAATTCAAAAAGAGCCGTGCCGTGCGTTCTTCGCGCAGTAATTCCGGTGCGGGGACGGGGTGTCCTTGCAACCATGCGGTTTTGATTTGTTTGCTGTACTGCTTGTACAAAAACCGTTGCAGACTGTTCAGGCTACGCTTGGGAGGATCGTACTCATTGAGCCTCCCTCGGTCAAGTCCGCGGTAAATCCTGCTCGGCGTATCTCCTTTCGGATGCGCATAAAAATCGCTCGGATATTTGCGAAACCGCGGCAATTCCTTTTGATACAGCACATCGTATTTCATCGCGGTGGAAAAATGCGCGGGAACGTCGTGCGGCTCGGTCGTGATCGTGCCGATTTCCTCACAGATGTAGAGTGTCTTTTTTTGCAGTTTCATAGGTGTTCCTCGCTTTCTTATCGTTCTTCGGGCTCGAATTTCCAGCGCAAGGCTCTGCCGTAAAAGTATACATCATCCTTGCCGATCTCCGATGTCTTGCTCGTCATACGGTCCGTCCAGTAGACAAAGCCGTCCTCCAAAAACACCGATGCT
>JAFQII010000297.1 GCA_017397605.1 Clostridia bacterium | reverse complement strand
GGGCTGTGGAAGCCCACCCGTGTGTCGGTTTTGTTTAGTCGTTTTGCGCCAGCATGCAGATGATTTCTGCGGTTTTTTCAGCCCCGTGCGCGGCGCTGTTGAGCATGATATCGTAGTTACGTCTTGCGCCCCAGATGCTGTCGGTAAACTCCTCGTAATGACGCGCGCGGCGTTTATCGGACTGCGCAAGCAGTTTTTCCGCCTTGTCGGGATCTTCTCCGTATTCCGAGACAATGCGCTCGAGACGGGATTTTTTGTCTGCATAGATAAAGACGCGCAAGACGTCCTCGCGCTCGCGCAAAACATAATCTGCGCAACGTCCGACGATCACGCAGGGCGACTCCGCAAATTTGAGAATCGTCTCGCGCTGTGCCAAAAATACCTGTGTATTGAGATCCAACGGAACACCCGCGGAATTCACATAACCATAACTTGTACCGATCGCAAGATCGTAGAGGAACGAACGCGTTACGACCTGATCATTTTCTTCGATTGCCTCAACTGCAAGACCGGAATTCTTTGCCGCTTCGTCAACAAGCTCACGGTCATAGTAGGGGATACCGAGCTTTGCCGCAACCATTTTGCCGATGGTACGTCCGCCGCTGCCGTATTCGCGTCCGATGGTGATGATTTTCATAGATATGCTGTTCCTTTCTGTATTACTATTTATATTGTACAATATTTTGCGTGATTTGTCAATGAAAAAACACAATTCGGTTACAAAAAAATGCACAAGCGGAATGGAAACAACCTTCCGTTTGTGCATTATTTACAAAATTCAAAGTGGATTTTTTAGAGGGGGAATTGCCATACAATGATCCATGCAAGAGCAAGGTGCAAAAGCAATGCAAATACGCCGTTGATGCCAAAATACCAATGCGAGGTCTTGTGCCGGAACAGACACATAGCAAGCAGTCCGCCCGCCGCCCCGAGCAGCCACATAAAAGCGATCAGCAAACGCTCCGAAGCGCGGCTTGATTTTTGCTTGGAAAACAGCTTGTCAAACGCAAACAGGCAAAAGCACAGCAGGCTCATGCATGCGACTGCAAACAAATAATACCAAAGCATCAGCGCAAGAAACCGCCGACGATCTGTTCTTCCGCTTCCTTTTCGGTGAGTCCCAGCGTCATCAGCTTGATGAGCTGTTCGCCGGCAATCTTGCCGATCGCCGCCTCATGGATCAGGCTCGCGTCTACATCATTTGCATTGATCTTGGGAACAGCGCTGACGCAAGCATTGCCCATGATGATTGCGTCGCATTCCGTGTGTCCGTTGCAGGGTGCGTTGCCGTTGATGCAGGACAGGAACAGCTGGTGAGACTCATCCTTGGCAACCGAACGCGAAATGACGTGCGCACCGCAATCCTTGCCGTTGAGATCGACCGTAAAGTCGGTTGTCGCGCTCTGCTTGCCGTGCGTCATGATTTTTTCATGGATGACCAGCGTCGCGCCTTCTTCCAAAACGGCTTTTGTCACACGGACAGTGGAATCGACGCCGCCGATCTGCGTGCTCTCCATTTCCATGTAACTGTCTTTTGCCATTTCGATTTCGGTCGTGGGGTTGAGGATGCGTTCGCCTGTGCCCTCGCCCTCTCCGTAATGCTTTTCGACATACTTGAGCTTTGCGCCCTTTGCGAGGTGGAAAGCATGAATGCCGTCGTGCTCGGACTTGAGGCCGCCTGCATTATGAATGCCGCAGCCTGCGACGATCAAAACGTCTGCATCCTCGCCGATATAAAAATCGTTGTACACCAAATCGTCCAGACCGGTCTCGGTCAGCAGAACGGGGATGTCCACACGTTCGTTTTTGGTGCCTGCTTTGATGATGATGTCAATGCCGGGTTTATCCGTTTTGGTGACGATATCGATGTTTGCCGTTGTATGACGGCCCGCGAGCGAGCCGTTGGAACGGATATTATATGCGCCTTCGGGAATCTCTTCCAGATCGGCAATGCTTTTTAACAGATTTTTTTGAATAACGTCAAGTGCCATACATTGTCCTTTCCCGCACTATGCGTTTTTGGTCAGCGCCGCGCAGGTGCGCGCCGTCAACAGCGCGGGCAAGACCTCCTTGCTCGTGCCGTCCTTGGTAATTTTGCCGTCCGCGATCACGATGATGCGGTCTGCGATATTAAGGATGCGTTCCTGATGCGAGATGATCAGAATCGAACCGCCCAGCTTTTCGTGCATTTTTTCAAATACCGTGATCAGATTGCCAAAGCTCCAGAGGTCAATGCCTGCCTCGGGCTCGTCAAACAGCGACAGCTTGGTGCCGCGTGCCATGATCATGGCAATCTCGATGCGCTTGAGTTCGCCGCCCGAGAGACTCTCGTTGAGCTCGCGGTTGACATAATCTCTTGCGCAGAGTCCTACCTCGGAGAGGTAAGCGCATACCTCGGGTGCGGAGAGCTTTTTGCCCGAAGCCAGCGAGATCAGGTCCTGCACGGTCAGACCTTTAAACCGGACGGGCTGCTGAAACGCGTAGCTGATTCCGCGCTTGGCGCGCTCGGTGATCGACAGCCCGGTGATGTCCTCGCCGTCCATCAGAATTCTGCCCTCGGAGGGTGTATAGATGCCTGCGATCAGTTTTGCAAGCGTCGATTTGCCGCCGCCGTTGGGGCCGGTAAATGCAACAAAACGCTCATCAATTTTGAGATCGACGTGGCTGATAATTTCTTTGACTCCCGTATCGCTTTCTGCGCGGTAGGAGACGTTTTGTAATTCCAGTAGCATAGTTTGGAAAATATCCTTTCCGAATCTGTAGATAACAGTTCTATTATACACAAATTTTGCTTTTTTGCAAGAGCAAAGCTTGTATTTATCCGAGCACAAATGCATCTTCCTGCAACGCATCGCCTTGCTTGAGGTGTTCGTTGTTTTGAAGGATCGGGACACACTGCTCACCTGCGACGATGTAGTGCTCCAGCAGAAGAATGTTTTGCGCCTTGAGGGTGTGGTACAAATTTTTGGTCGTGACCAAGTCCGCGCCCGAGGGAAGTGCAATGCCGTTGGGGTGGTTGTGCGCCAGAATCAAAGCACTTGCGCCGACGCGTTTGGCAGTTTCCGCAACGGAGCGCCACGAGATACGGATCGCGTTTTCGGTCCCGCTGAGAATGCATTGGCGGTGGATCATGCTCCCGCTGTCGTCAAGATAAAACAGGAGCGCGCGTTCGTGCGTATAGCCTTGAAACTGCATGGGAAGATAACTCTCGATGAACGCAGGGGAGCTAAAACGCGCTTTGCCCATTTGATATGCGTTGCGTTCGTTGAGATAACGCACCAGTGAAAACAGCGCATCTGTCCCGTCGCTTACGCTTGCAAACGCGTGCAAGTCGGCGGGGGATGCCGCCAGCACGCCGTCCAGAGAACCAAACGCCTGCAACAGCTTTTGCGCAAGCGGCTTGGTGTCAACACGCGGAACAGAGTAGAACAAAAGCATCTCCAACAGCTCTGTTTCCGACAAGGCTTCGGCGCCGCCGAGCAAAAAACGCTCGCGCAAACGTTTGCGATGACCTGCGTGCGGGTATTCCTTTGCCACGATGCTTCACTCCTTTTTTACCGTCTAACCAAGCATACCACACTGCGCGCAAAAAGTCAATCGCATTGTCGTTTTTTGTAAAAAATAAGAACAGCGGACAAAAAACGTCCGCTGCTTTGGTGGATTGATTGTTCAGGACTGCTCGGGCAGGAGTCCGTCGAGAATTGCCTGCGAGATCATAGCCGCAAGCGTCTGCAGGGCTTCCTCGTTTTCGAGCAGGGAGGCGATGTCGCCTTCCGAAATCGCGGGGTCGGAGGCAAAGTAGTCTTCCAGCAGCTTTGCGAGCTGCTCAGAATCCAACGGCAGGGCATTTTCCAGCGTGACAACGTCTTTTCCCTCGCTGTTTTGCAAAATGATCGACAGCTTGACGATTGCTGTGAGCGTTTCCTCGGGGAACTCCTCATCCGGTGCAGGAAGTTCGTACGTTCCCAAGACGATGCGTTTTAACAGCATATAGTCCTGCGCGTTAATTTCCGCGTCGCCGTTCAGATCGGCGCTTTCAAGAGCGGACTCCGACAGTGTGTGCGTCCCCAAAATATAACGCTTGAGCGCGAAATAATCGATTGCCGTGCATTGCTCATCGCCGTTGACGTCGCCGAGCAGTGCCGTAGCGGGTGTTGCGAGCATCGCTGTCAAAAGCGCCATGCAGAGCAAACAAGTCAAAGTCCGTTTTGCCATGATAGATACTCCTTGTAAATTAAATAACCGCTATTTCTTCCAACGTGCTTGGGCAGATCACAGCGGGATGATACCGGTATCGCAGATGGTCTCCTATTTGTCCCCGTACCGCAAAGCTGAGCGGAAAATACCCATACGGTCTTCGTTTGCGATAACGAGATCAACCGTTTGCAACGAAAGATCCGGCACGTGCAAGTCCGTCGCCTCTGCCAAACAATGGTTTGACAACGGACTTTGGTTGCAAGAAAACATTATTTCATTTGATTTTTGTTTTTGCGTACGATTGTCAAAAATGCCGCAAAAATCACAATGGTTATCGTAAATGCGCCGAGCGTCACGAGAGAGCCGATCAACGGATCGACCTCGGGCAGGGCGGCGCTGACAGACGAGCTGACGTCTGATACGTTTAAAAACCGAAACATAGAAAAACCTCCGATGCAAACGGAATGCCGTCCAATCCCTTGG
>JAFQII010000296.1 GCA_017397605.1 Clostridia bacterium | reverse complement strand
GTTCATCAAATTGGGGCTCGCCGCTTTCATGATCATATCCTCGATAAAATCCTGCGGAAGCTCCCGGTACTCCTCCATAACGGAATTGAATGTCTCAACCTCATCTTTGGTAGGAAGATGACCGAACAGCAGAAGCCATACCGTTTCTTCAAAACCGAAGCGATCGTCTTGCAGACATCCATTGATAATATCGTTTACACTGACACCGCGATAGCGCAGCTCACCCTCGCAGGGAACACGCTCAAACTCATCTATGACGTAACCGTGTACATTACTGATTCTGGTAATGCCCGCAACAACACCGGTGCCGTCGGGATTTCGCAATCCCCTCTTGACACCGTATTTTGCATAGAGAGATTCTTCAAACGGTTCATTTTTGCGCATGCTGGCAAACAATGTTTGAAGATTCATATTATTTTGAATCATAAGATGATTACCTCCCGACAAAACATTACAAATTGTCAAAAAACAGTATACCATATTGTTGTTTTTATGTCAAGGGCTTTTGCAATTTTGCGAGATGGTAAATTGCAATTTTGTTAAATTTGAAACAGAATACAATGCAAAAACACCTGTCTTTGCACATGTTTTTGCAACAAAAGAGATTGCAAGCATGCAAAAGTCAGGTGTTTTGATCGTCGCAAATGCCCCAAAATGCAGTTTTTGCGGGACCGTTCATTACAACACGCTCGTCGGTGTAAATAATTTCGAGATCACCGCCAAGCAAATGGACCGTAACGGGACTGCCTTTATCGCAGAAGCCATTTTCGACTGCGGCGACAACGGACGCACATGCACCCGTTCCGCACGCGAAGGTCTCGCCGCTTCCGCGTTCCCATACACGCATTTCGAGATGTGTACGGTCGATCACGCGTACAAATTCGGCGTTGACCTGTTCGGGGAAAATCGGGTTCTTTTCAAACATCGGTCCAATTATAGGGAGATCGAGCGTCTTGGTGTCTTTGACAAAAACAACGCAATGTGGATTCCCCATGCTGACGCAGTTGATTTGATAGCAAATGTTCCCGACTGTAAAATCACGATTGATGATGCGTTCTCCGTCTAACAAAACGGGAACGGCTGCAGGATGCAGGTCAGCTTTTCCCATATCTACAGACGCGCCGACAACTTCCCCGCTGTCAAAAAGCAAATGAATTGTTTTGATGCCCGAAAGCGTTTCGATCTGCAAAACATCCTTTTTGGCGATTCCGTGATCGTATACAAATTTGGCGACACAGCGGATTCCATTGCCGCACATTTTTCCTTCGCTGCCGTCTTCGTTAAACATACGCATTTTTGCGTCCGCGACATCGGAAGGACATATAAAGATCACGCCGTCTCCTCCGATTCCGAAATGACGGTCAGACCATTTTTTTGCAAACGCAGAGAGATCGGAAATCGTCTGGTCAAAAGTTGACACATAGACATAGTCGTTTCCGCACCCCTGCATTTTGGTAAAATGAACTTGCATCGGCAATGATTCTCCTTATCAGGTTGCGCTGGCGGAAGTCTGTTTGACTGCTTCGCGCAACAGATCGTCCATAGAATAAAAACCGCTTTGCTTTGTCTTAATAAACGCTGCTGCGGAAAGTGCACCTTGTGCAAACAAAGCACGTCCGATTGCGCTGTGCTTGATCGAAATCACTTCGTTTCCGATACAAAACATAACTTCATGCTCGCCGACAATATTGCCGCCTCTGATAGCACTGATGCCAATCTCCTTTTGCGGACGTGTAGAACGGCGGGACGTTCTGTCATAAACGATTTCTGTTTCTTGTGCGAATTCTTCCTGAATTGCATGCGCAATCATCAGCGCTGTGCCGCTGGGGGCATCCAATTTTTGATTGTGGTGTTTTTCGATGATCTCAATATCTGCATGTTCTCCCAAAATCTTGGTTGCCTCTCTGCAAAGCTTGATCAAAAGATTGACGCCGAGAGACATATTGCCGGAGTGAAAAACAGCAACTTTTTCGGAAAGCTTTTTGAGAGCGTCAAGCTCCTCGGCGGTGTGTCCTGTCGTAGCAACGACAAGCGGAATGCGGTTTTGTTCCGCAAACGCAATCAGCTCAGCTGTTGCGGTATGATTGGTAAAATCGATGACAACATCTGCACACTCACGAACTTGCGAAAGATGAGAATACAGCGGAAACGCGCAGGGGGCTTCAAAAAGATCGACGCCTGCGACGATCCGGGTAGCGTAGGAGGATGATGCCTCCGCAATTGCTTTGCCCATTCTTCCGCAGGCGCCGTTTAAAATAATATCAGTCATGGTAAACATCCTTTCGTATGCACATCGAAAGCGATTTTGATCAGATCAAATTTGCTTCATGCATCAGTGCAAACAACTTTTGATTGTCTGCTTCGTCCATTTCACAGAGAGGCATACGCATTTCGGATGAGCAATAGCCCAACTTTGCCATAGCTGTTTTGACAGGAATCGGATTGACTTGCATAAACAAACCGTTTGTCAAGGACAAATACTTGAGTTGAAGGGCAGCCGCTTCTTTGAAACGTCCCTCCAAGCACAGTTTTGCCATCTCATGCGTCTCACGAGGCATGATATTGGAAAGAACAGAGATCACACCAATCGCGCCGACAGACATCAACGGAACGATCTGATCATCATTGCCGCTGTATACTGCAAGCTTATCTCCGCACGCTTCCAATACCTGCATAATTGCCGATAGGTTTCCGCTCGCTTCTTTGGTAGCGACAATATTGGGATGCTCTGACAAGGTGCAGTACGAATCCAACGAAATGTTGAGCCCTGTGCGGGACGGAACATTATAGAGAATGTTGGGAATATCAGCACACTCTGCGATCATCTGAAAATGCTTGACAAGGCTTTTCTGGCTTGCTTTGTTGTAGTACGGAGTGACAAGCAGAACGCCGTCGGCGCCCTCCCGCTCGGAAAACCTGGTCAGCTCAATTGCATAGTCCGTATGGTTTGAACCCGTACCTGCGATGACGGGAATTCTGCCATTGACCTTTTCGACACAGAAAGAAATAATCTGT
>JAFQII010000295.1 GCA_017397605.1 Clostridia bacterium | reverse complement strand
TGTACTTAACGCGTACCGAGGACATCTTCCGTATCGACAGCGAGGATGCATATACCAAAAAAATCGCCCGTTTGTTTCATCTGCAAGGGGAGACGCCGCGCGACTGGCAAAATGCTGTGGATTCCGTTTTGACAGGCTTTTTGAGTTATGCAAAGAATAACCAAAAGTTGCTTTCCGTCAAAACCGATGACGGTGATACCGTCACGGGACTTCTTTGGGATTATGACCTTACCTATGAGGAAGAAACCGTTACGTTGCGCCGCATCGATGACTGCGGTAATGAAGACGGCTTCTCTGTTGTTCGCCTCGATTGTGTCGAAAGATTTGCGTCCGACTCGTACAACGAGCGCGCGATCGAACTTTTGTACCAAAAACGATAGTTTTTGGCATAAGATTTTCTTTGGAGATTCAAAAGAACCTTTCTTTGTAAAAAGAAAGGTTCTTTTGCGGTGTTTGAGGCAGAGCCTCAATGTACCATCGTTTTACTCAATTCCCAAAATCACGCACAGTTCCCAAAGGTTGCGGATCTCATAATCGACCTTCACGCCGTCTTTCGGCTGTGCGCCTTTCGGGTTGTACCAACAGCAACGAATGCCTGCGTTATTTCCTCCGAGCATGTCGCTGGACAGCGAGTCGCCGATGATCAAGGTTTCTTCGTCAACATATCCCGTCTTCTCCTTGACAACATCAAAAAACGCCTTTAATGGCTTTTGAACCCCCACCTCTTCGGAAATAAAGATGCCGTCTACAAGCTTGTCAAGTCCGCTTTTGGCAAGCTTCAGCTCTTGCGCCCGCTTGCTGCCGTTGGTGACCAAATACAGTTTGTATAAGGGCTTGAGCTTTGCAAGCAACGTCAAGCAATCGTCCATGGGAAACGCCGCTTCACCAAGCGCCTCCTGATACCGCGTATTAAAACGATCGTAATCGTCATATGAGATTCCATATACCGCAAAAAAGTCGCGCAGACGCTCTACAAAGACGTCACGGCGTGTTGCTTCGCCGCGCTCCAACTTCTCCCACCAAGAGCGGTTGATCGCAGAATAGCGTGCCAGCATCTCGTCGGTCAATTCCACACCGATCTCCGCAAGACATTTGCGCATACCGTATTGTTCCGCTGCCAAAAAATCAAGCAGCGTGCCGTCCACATCCCAAAGCAAGGTTTTGATCATGTTGAAAACTCCCGATGTGTTTTTTGACAGTATACCATGCCGTTGTGTTTTTTGTCAAGCATCGTGCTTATGAAAATGTATAAAACGCACAAACGGTCGAGTGATTGTTTGTTGAATTTATTTGATAAAAACCTATTGACAACAATCTGCTTTTTTGATACAATAGAAGCACAAAAAACAATAGGGAGGATTTTATTATGCCGTTTCTGATCATTCTTGTTGCTGTGGTTGCGATCATTGCTGTTTGGGCGATTTCCACCAGCAACAATTTCAAGGTCGCAAAAATCAAGATCGACGAGTCGCGATCGGGCATCGAGGTTGCGCTGACCAAGCGTTACGATATGCTGACCAAACAGCTTGACGTGGCAAAAAGCTTTATGCAGCACGAAAAAGACTTCGTCGCAGAGGTCATCTACCTGCGCAAGGGTATGTCCGTCGGCGAGATGAACGAAGCTTCTGCCAAAATGGACAAAATGGCAGACCGGATCAACTTTACCGCAGAGGCGTATCCCCAGCTTCGCTCTTCTGATCTGTTTGTACAGCTTCAGGTCGGTATTCGCGATGCGGAAGAGCATCTGCAAGCCGCAAGACGCGCGTACAACAGCAACGTGACACGTTTCAACACCATGATCACCGTGTTCCCCTCCAGCCTGCTGGCAAAAAATTATACCAAAGAGGACTTCTTTGAGGCAGAGGCGCACAAGAGAGCCGATGTCGACATGAAATTCTGACGATGATGCAACCGTATTCTAATCACGACCTTGCAACACTGCGACGCAAAAAATCGCTCTATACAGCCGGCTTGGTGATCGGCATTGTACTGTTTTTTGTCGGTATGCTCAGCGGAGCGATTCTGTTGTGCTTTCCGGCGTTTGCCGCGGTCGCTGTATTTGGTATTCTTACAAACCGTATATCCAAGCAGATCAAGGACGAGATCTGTACGCCGATCATGCAGTCTGTTCTCGCGGATGTGTTTGAGCGCTCGGAGTATCACTCACGCGAGCGACTGCCCGACTACTTGCTGGAACTGGAAGAAATGCAATTTCCCTTTGACGTGGACCGCATTGAAGGCAGTGACTATATTCACGCGACTTATCAGGGGCTCAATATCGAAATGTCTGACATTCGTTTGGTGGACGTCCGTTCCAGCGGCAAGCACACCAGCCATGTCACCGTCTTTGAAGGCTTGTGGCTCGTCTGTGATTTCGGCAAACCGATCGCCGCCGATCTGTTGTTGCGCGAGCGTCAGACCAAGGTGTTCCGCTTTGCGGACAAATGGTTTCACTCCGATGACAATATCGAGACAGAAAACGAAGCCTTTAACGAAAAGTTTGTCATTCGCTCCCGCGATCAACACGGCGCGTTTTATGTGCTGACACCGCACATGATGGAACGCATCCTGCAAGCTGATGCCATGGGCGCGGGCGACACCTATATCCGTTTTATGAAAACGGGCAAGGTGCATATCTCAATCAACTCGGGCAGGGATGCCTTTGAATACAACGCAAGCGAATCGATCGAACAAATGAAACACCGTTTTGCCTCCGAGATCCGCTACGTCACCGACCTCATTGACATCCTGCGCCTTTCGGATACCATTCAAAACAACGCATAACGCCTGCAAAAAATTGCGTGTCTGAAAACAGATGTGCAATTTTTATTTTTTCTATTGACAAATCTGTCTACATGTGATAGACTACAAACAGAGAGTCTACAACAAGTAGACAAAAAAGAGAGGTACACAGCTGAGACAGACTGGAAATTGGGCGCAATCGAATCGCGTTTCGCCGACATTATCTGGCATAACGAACCGCTTTCCACACAGACGCTCGTCACCCTTTGCGAAAAAGAATTGCAGTGGAAACGAACTACCACCTACACGGTGCTCAAACGTCTCTCCGAGCGCGGGCTGTTTCAAAATGACAGCGGAACGGTCACATCACTGATCTCGCGCGATGATTTTTATGCAAGGCAAAGCGAGCAGTACGTTGCTGACTCGTTTGGCGGCTCGCTCCCCGCGTTTCTGAGTGCGTTTTCCAAACGCAAGCATCTCACCGTCGAGGAGATCGAGACGCTCAAAGCCATGATCGACCGCTTTGAAAAGAAATAATCTCTTTTCATGGATGATGTGCCCGCCCACGGGCGGAAAGGAGTACCTATGACAGACCTATTTATCAAACTGTTCAATATGAGCCTGACGGCAGGCTGGCTGATCCTTGCGGTCGTACTGTTCCGCCTGCTGTTTGCCAAAGCACCCAAAGCGCTCCGTATCTTGCTGTGGGGCTTGGTCGCACTCCGCTTGCTCGTTCCGTTTTCGTTTGAGAGCGAGCTCAGCCTTGTGCCGAACGCAAAGCCGATCCCCGAGCAGATGCATACGGGTGTGACGGAATTCAATGATTATTTCAACCCGATTATGGGTGAACAGCTCCCTCCGATCGGACCCTCCGGACAGATTGCCGCACCACCCGAGCAAAACGCGCTTGCGGTAGTCATCGAGTACGCCGCTGTCCTTTGGCTTGTCGGAATGGCAGTCATGCTTTTGTATGCGTGCATCAGCTATCTTCGTTTGCGTTTCCGTCTGCGTGAAGCTGTTTTGTATCGCAAAAACGTGTGGCTCTGCGACCGTATCGACACACCATTTCTGCTCGGCATCTTCCGCGTGCGCATCATTCTGCCGTCCTTTTTGGACGAGTCGGAATACGCGCCCGTCCTCGCGCACGAAAACGCACATTTGCGCCGATTTGATCATATCTGGAAACCGCTCGGCTTTGCTTTGCTGACTGTGTACTGGTTTCATCCGTTGATCTGGCTGGCGTACATTCTGCTGTGCCGTGACATCGAACTCGCGTGTGACGAAAAAGTGATCAAGACAATGGATACCGACCAGACAAAAGCCTATACCAAAACGCTCCTGCGTTGCAGTGCGCCGCGCAAGCTTCTGTCGGCTTGTCCGCTCGCTTTCGGAGAAATCGGCGTGTCCGCGCGAGTCAAAAACGCTCTGCATTACAAAAAGCCTGCGTTCTGGCTGATCCTGCTTGCGATCATCGCCTGCACCGTCACAGCGGTCTGCTTTTTGACCGATCCCCCTGCGGAAAACGAACCGTCCTCTCCACCCGCAGAAAGCTCTTCCCCCGATTCCTCCACAGATGCGGAAGCATCAATGTCCGAAGAGCCGACTTACGAAATTACTGCGCAAACCTATGTCAACGGCTTGGTCGTATTCGCCGCCGAACCCACCGTCGGTTTTCAAACCGACAACCTATCCTATGTGGTACTGACAGAGGAAGAGCAGGCAAAGCTCTACTCCGGGGATAATCGCTATTTCTATTACGATGATCTTGCAGGCTGGGGCAATCCGTATATGAACGAATGTAAAATCGACTGCGCGCTCTATATAGGCGGTGAATGGCGTCACCTTTCCAAAGAGACAAAGACGCTGTACCACGGGATCGAAATGCTAAGCGTGACCGATGCATATATCCAAGTGTTTGACGATTTGCAAAAGCGCGCAGTCCCCTTGACGGACGACAGCCCGATCTACTCCGATACGATCAGCTATCGATTGGAGACATCCTACGTAGACGCAGACGGACGGACATGGTATTGGCAATACATCTTGCAGCTGCAAAAAAGCAACAAGCTGTTTCATCTGTATAATTCTGACGAGCAAACGGTTTTGTCGGGTACATACAAGCTTACAGAAAAAGAGCTGTTTTTGTACGGGCAACCCGACCTTCTTGCCGCAAATGATCCGCAAATCTGTGTATTATCCCGTGTCGGCGACGGATTTGCGTATGACGGCGACAAGTCGGAGACCGCGCTTCATCATGTGTCCGACGGACAGGTGTTTATGCCGCTTGATATCTTTTACGACTTCGACGAAGACGGCGTACCCGAAACGGTAGACTTCTGCATCGGGCCGACATCGGGCATCTCATCGTTTTGCGTTTTTCTGTGCGAACGCGGCGTCCCGTCCTACGATATGGTCGTATCGACAGGGTATCCCTATTCACTCTATATGGACGAATACGGCTATC
>JAFQII010000294.1 GCA_017397605.1 Clostridia bacterium | reverse complement strand
AGAATGAATTTTGATGTATTTTACAAAAACATTCATTTGTTTTTGTGCAACATCAATAAAAGTATATGCAAAACGCACAATTCTGACAATTTTCGTTTGGTCAGTCTTCCAAGAATCGGTTGATCAGCGGAACGAGTTGTCTTTGCATTTCGGGGATGGTTTCTCTCGTGGTCCAACTGCACCAGTAGGTGTATCCGCCCAGCGTCAGTGAGCGCGGCGTTGCCATGTAGCTGTAGTAGCCGTTGCACTGGTCGATCGGAATGGTTTTTGCGCCCGTAAAGGTGGAACGCAGCCACGTTGAAAGCTCCGTCAGGCTCTCGCCCGGCACACCGACAAACAGATAGTCTGCAAACCGTACGCAGGGAATGTCGATCGTCACCTTGCGCGAAGCGAGCGTCTCATCGTCAAAGCCGCAAATCGAGGTCGCCATACTGCAATTGTAGCGCAGTTTATACCAGTCGTCGATCGCGCGCTTGACCTCTGCGGGCGTTTTGGTCGGGTCATTGCGTACCGCTTGGTACTGCTCCTCGGACAGCTTGCACAGCGCGTCGTGCTGTTCCCAAGCCTCCGCTTTGCTGTGCGGCATATCGTCGCGCATCGGAACGGTGACGGTAAAGGTCGCGGTCTTGAGCAGCTCGGTGTGTTTGAGCACACGGCGGTTTTCGGAGAACGATTTTGTGAGCTTTTCGGCAAACCACGTGCCGAGGCGCTTGCATTCCGCATCGCTGGCTTCAAAGTCGTCGATGCCGTCGTAGCCTTTCTTGGTCGTCAAATCACCGCACGGGCCGTTGATGTAGATGGAAGTACCGCCAAAATTTTTTTCGAGCTTGGTGGACAGGTACCCCGGCCAGTCGTAGTCGTAGCGGTACATTTCCGCCTTGCCTTCCACGGGGCGCAGTTCAAACAGCACCGCCACGTCGGGATGCGCCGCAAAACGGGACATCGTGCCCAGCACCTTGCCGTCCATGCCGCGGAACACAAACAGATATGCGTGCGGATCGTTGAGGTTGTCAAAATACAAGGGCTTTTCCAATACCTTCATGCCCGGACGGTAATCCTTGAGCAACATGATCGCCTCGTTTTGCGTGCAGGGGCGTCCTTCGTTGTCAAACGTCATGCCCGTCCAGACGGTTACACCGCCCAAGCCCTCGACGTACTGCTCACGGTTAAAGCTGCAATCCGTGCCGAAATACGATTCCGTCACCTCGCAGACAAAGGGGACGGCGTTTGCCTGCATGCCTTTGACCGTTTCGACCGCGCGTGCGATGATCGCGTCCATGCCCTCATGCATGTTGTCGGTGTACGGCGCGGCATGCGCCTGCAGTTCGTGAAAGACAATGCTCTTTGCGGGAATGCCGCATGCCTTGCCTACTTCCGCACAGAATTTGCGCGCGTCGCAAGCCCAGGTGCCCAGCGAATCAAACGCGCAGAACAGCAC
Organism: Clostridia bacterium; assembly: GCA_017397605.1. GTDB lineage: Bacteria > Bacillota > Clostridia > Oscillospirales > CAG-382 > Coliplasma. Next base: position 4,260 of record JAFQII010000294.1, on the reverse strand, counting down.
CTGCTCGTCCTCACTGCGGATGTAAAACAGACGGCAATACAGGTCCGTCGCGTATTCCCAACGGGGTGTAAAGGTTCCTTTGAGAGAAAATTTTGCAAAGCTACATACAGCCATGATGTTTGCTTCCTTTCAGTTTATGTGGTATATTACGTCCTCGGGCAGGATGCAGATGCCGTCTGTCATGCGGGAGGTCGGTGTGGTATAAAAACGGTTTTGCGCAAAAAAGTCGCGCGTCGGCTCGGGAGTGTGCAGATTGCCGTCAAACAATAGTGCGCAGGTGTAGGCGGAGGATGCGGCAAACCGCACGTCATGCGTCACAGTCAAAACGGCAACGCCCGACGCGGTCAGCTCTTGCAAAACATTCGTCAGCCGTCCCCTTGCGGCGGCGTCCAAGCCCTTGGTCGGCTCGTCCAGCAACAGCACGCGCGGGTCTTGCAACAGCAGCTTTGCAACCGCACAGAGCTGCAGTTCACCACCGCTCAAGTCGTACGGATGACGGTCAAGCAGATGCGCGATGCCGATCCGTTCGGCAACCCGTCCGATCAACTCGGGCGTTTTATTTACCTTTTTGCAGTACAACAAAAAATCCTCGCGGACGCTCGGCTCGCCGAACAGCGTTTGCGGTTCTTGCGGAAGGTACGCAATCTCGCCGACGGCGCGCACCTTGCCCGAAACGGGCTTTAACGCACCGCACAGCAGGCGGAGCAAGGTCGTTTTGCCCGACCCGTTGCCGCCCAGCAAGCAAAGATGCTCCCCCGCATGCAATTCAAACGTAATGTGGTCCGCGAGCACCTTGCCCTCGCGGGTAAAACGAAAGCAAAGGTCTTTTGCTTTCAAAACCGTATCGCCAAACGGTTTTGGGGGTGTTTCGGGACAAGTCAGCGTTTTGCCGTCCAGCATGCGCCGTCCCTCCGAGACGGTCAAGGGGCATGCGCCCGAAAAGCTTGCCTTGCGGTAAATTTGCGAAGCGGAAGGCAGACAGCCGACCTTTTCGATCGCAACCGCCGTCGCAAACGCGCGCGGCGTGCCGTCAAAAATAAGCCGTCCGTCCTGCAGATGCAGTACGCGGTCCGCCATGCCAAACACGCGCTCGGTATCGTGCGCCGAAAGCAATACAGTAATGCCCAGCTCGCGGTTCAGACGCTCCAACAGCGACAAAAACTCCGCCTCCGACACGGGATCAAGTCTGGAAGTCGGCTCGTCCAACAGCAAGATATCGGGCTCGGCCGCCAGCACGGATGCCAGGCAAAGCAACTGCTTTTGTCCGCCCGACAGCGCATCCGTCTGCATGCGAAACCAGTCGCCGATGCCAAAAAACGAAGCGATCTCCGCCACGCGCCGACGCATAAACGCATCGTCTTTTCCCAGGCTCTCCAGTCCAAACGCCAGCTCGTGCCACACGCGGTCGGTAACGATCTGCTCGTCGGGATATTGGGATACAAATCCGATCCTGCTTGCCGATTCACGGTCGGAAAGCATGTTTTGCGCCACACCGCAAACGGCAATGTCACCGCTTGCCGTTCCGCGCGGGGCAATCTCTCGCTTGAGCAAGCGCAAAAGCGTACTTTTGCCGCTCCCCGAGTCGCCCGTCAGGACAGTAAAGCTGCCCGATTCCAGCGCAAACGAAACGTCGCACAGCGCTTCTTTATCCGCTTCCGCATAAGCAAACGAAAGCCGATCAACCTTTAGGATCTCCATCGCCACAGCTCCCTCCCTTCACGAATGGCAGGCAATGCGCAAAGCACGCCGAAACAAGCAAGCAAAAACTTGTCTTCCGTCAGCATTCCCGCCGCGGCAAAGCCTGCAAGCAAAACAGACACGGCAAGAAACAGCGCGTCCGACCTGCCGAAACGGAACAGCCCGTAGGACGTGCGGCCTTTCAAGCCGTAGCCGCGCGCTTTCATCGACCGTCCGCTTTGCACCGCCTGCTCTAATGTGACGGACATGGTGACCGAGAGCACGCGCGCATGGAAACGCATCTTTTCGATCGCGCTGTCTTCTTGAGACAGCGCTTGCTTTTGCGACTCGGCGATCGACGCGTGACGGCGTTTGATCTGCAACGTCATGCGTTCCCCGGCGCAAAGCAACAGCGCGGTCTTGGGCAGGACGCGCCCGAATAAATACAGCAAGCGCTCCGTGTCCAGCACACGCGCAAACGCGGCAAACCAGCAAAGCGTTCCCGCCATCATGCCGCCGATTTTGGCACCGTAGACGATCGACTCGACCGTCACGGCATTGTAATTGAGATAAAACAGCACCGTCTCCCCCGCATGCGAAAACAGCGAGTTTGTCACGGCAAACAGCAAAATGAGCATAGCGGAAAGCTTCACTTGCCCCCATGCTCCGCCCGTCAGCGCGCAAAACGCGACCGAGCCGCAAAGTGAGAACGCGATGACCGCAGGCGACAGAGAAAACGCGGACAGCAAGATCAGCATGCAAAGCAATACAAACGCACACGCGGGGTGCAATTCTCTCATGAACCCACCTCCGTATATGAGGTGACGTACACCCAGACGATCGCATCGCCGTCTGCGGGCGCATAGTCCGCGGACGAAACGCCCATGCGTTTGCCGTCGACTTCAAACATCCAGCCCGACTCACTGCCGAGGTCAAATTCGTACAGCCCGTCAATGCCTTCGACATAGTCGCCGTTGGTCTCGATGCGGATGTTTTGCGTCTCGCAGACGCGTTTCAGGATATCCAACGCACTTTCGCCCTCGTAGAGCAAAAGCTCCGTCTCCTCAAACAGCATGCCGCGCTTTGCCGCCGTCGCGTCAATACAAACGGTAACGGTCGGGTCTCCTTCCCCGATCGCGGGCAGGTTGCCCGCGCCGTATTCCTGTACGGAATGAAAAACAGACAGCACCAAAAACACGGTCAAAGCCGAGCCGACAAACAACGCCAGCGCGGCGTCTTTTTTTCGTTTTTTGCACACAAAAACGGTGCAAAAAAGGAGCGCGGCAACCGTCACGACCGCGACCAAAAGCCATCTGATCTGTTCGCCCGTCATGTGTGCGCACCCCTTTCGTTCTACATCCTTTACATCATAGCAAATAGTTTGCCCCGTGTCAAGTTTTTGCGCAAAAAAACACGCAGACCAAACCGATCTGCGTGTGCGTGTTTGTATTTATTTTCCCGGATGAATGCTTACGACTTCGCCGCCTTTATCGGTGTCGACACCGTCGTGCGTGACGGTGAATTTGTCCGCGTCGGGTGCGGCGGTGGAAGCGCGGCGCGTCTCGTCCATCGGCACGCGGTAGACCGTGCCGTCGATCTCTCGGTAGAGATACGTTTCGTGCCAGATCACATCCGTCACGGTCGTATCGGTTGCGATTGCCGTTCCGCCCTCGTTACCCGACTGGTCGATCGCACAGACGCGTTTGAATTCCGCATCCATACCCGTGCCGTGTCCGGGGGAAGTGAACACGGGGCTGAGGAAATCGGCAGGCGCTTTCCAGCCGTATTTCTCGCGCATTTCTATGGAAGACGGCAGGGTAGAGACCTCTATCACCTCGATCTGCAGCTGCATCTTGCCTTCCTCGGGAACATGCACGATGATACGCAGGGTATCGCCCGGCAGGTAGTAATACTCGGTGTATTTCCAATGGTAATTGGCGATGCAGTTGTCTCCGTTTGCAGAAACAGCGTATTCGCCGCCGTGCGCGTCATAGCCGCCCACATCCTGATCCTCGCTTGTGATATAGCGCCAGAACGGGCGGAACGCCACGCTGCCCTTGCTGAGCGTCCCCGAGCTGTTCAGCGCCACCTTGGAAAGCGACAGCCCCACGTCGGACTCGGAAACGGCATTGCCGCCGAGATAGATCGACGGGTTGTCGAGGTTCTGCACATTGGGATCGATGTTCAGCGAGGTGTCGTACTCCGCCTTGTAGCGGTCGATGTCCAGCTCGGGCAGGGTCACGGTCGTCTCAATACCCACCCATTGATCGCGGCTGGAAACGGTCTTGTAGTACCACGCGCCGCCAAACACGGGTGCAGGCGTGGGATTTTTGACCTCGCCGTCGATCTCGCCTTCCCATACGGGATACGCTTCCAGCACATCCGTCTCGACGACGGTGATCTTTTTAAACTGCGGCTCTGCGGCATTGCCCGCTTTGTCCGCGAGGAAATACGTTACGGTGTATTCGCCCGGAACCATGGGGTCAAACCCTCCTTTGTTGATCTCGATCCGGTCCGTGATGTCGCCGTCGCGATCATCGTTGCCCTTGACGCCCGCCAGCAGGTCGTATTCCGCGCCCTTTT
>JAFQII010000293.1 GCA_017397605.1 Clostridia bacterium | reverse complement strand
ACCGAAAAGATTGCAGGCGGCGACGGACGCGGTAAAAACCTTGCGATTCCCGAGGGCGGTTTTGTGGTCTCAGGTACGGGCGAGGTCGGACAGACGATGTTTGACAGCATTGAGATCGGCGACCACGTCGTGTTTGATGAGTACGGCATGCGCGTACTGGCGTCAAAGGGCGAGGTCGATCCGTTTTATGAGGCGGAGTTTACCTTTACGACCTACAACGCGGTGCGTTATGCCAACACCATCGTGATCTATAACAAAGGCGGAAGCAAAACCGGAACCAACGGCTACGGCTTTGAAGCGGTCGTCAATGCAGACGGCTACGTCGTTTCGGCAGGCGGCAACGATAACCTGATTCCGCAGGGCGGTTTCGTCATCTCGGCGATCGAGCCCGCGGACAAAGCCATGGTCAAGGCATACTGCATTCCCGGCGCGCACTGCACGATCGATGGCAAAAAAGTGCTGGTTTCTTATCAGGAAGAAATGCTCGGTGTAACCGTCCAAAACGAGCTTGCGCTTTTGGAGGATGAAATTTCCGCCGCACGCGATCAGCTCCGCTTGGTTGATTATGAGGCGGTGCAGGCGAGCATTGACGCGTTTGATACTTCCGTGATCAAAACGCTTGCAGAGCGCGACGCGGCTTTGAAAGAAGTCAAGCGCATCGGCGCAATGCTGATTGAGTCGCGCGACGTAGAGGTACGCGGTGTGTGGTACGTTCCGCTGGAACGAACGGCAGAGGATATCGATGCGACTGTCGCGGAGATGAAGCGTCTCGGCATCAACCAGCTCAATCTGGGTATCATCGACAGCGGCAAATCGATCGTCCGCGTGTCCAAGGAGCATCCGTTTAAATGTGACGCGCGCGTCACCCGTCTGGACATTGTGGGCGAATACGTCGAAGCCTGCAAAGCAAACGGTATCGAGATCGTGCTTTCTGTGCCGATTTTCCACGGGCAGGGACACAACAAGGATTGGCTGACGCTGACCAACAAGGGGGACTACGGCGAGGAGCTGTTCTGTTCGCCTTCCAGTGATGAATATTGCGGCTACATGATGGAATTTTTGGAGCACCTTGTGCGTCATTATGACATCGACGGCTTGCAGTATGACTATATCCGCTATCCGTATTCCGACGGAGTGACGCTGGACTACGGCTATGACGAAAAATCGATCGAGCTGTTTTTGGAGAAGACCGGCTACGACAGCTCCGTGATGGACGGTATCAAGACACAGCTTTCCAAGCATCCCAACTGGAACGAGTGGGTTGAGTTTAAGATGTCTCTGATCGATGCGCGTGTGGCGGAGTTTTCCGCGATGATCCGCGAGTACCGCCCCGATCTCTACATTTCGGCGGCGATCGCGGATGATACCAAGCCGCAGAGCTATTGCCAGGACTCGACGCATTGGATCAAAGCGGGCACGGTCGACGGAATCTATCCGATGTCCTATGCGGCAGGCATCATGGGGAACTCAACCAAAAAGTTCTCCTCGTTTTTGGATGACAAGACGTATCTCGTCATGGGCAACGGCGCGTACCAGTCTTTGACGATGGACGAAATGTTCTTGCAGACCAATCAGACCGCGGTTTACGGCGCGGACGGCATCGCATTCTTTGAGTGGGGCGCATACGTCTCGCATGGGTACGGTGGGGAATTTGCAGAGACCGTATTTGCAAAGCCCGCGCTTTCGTTTACCTACGCGGAGAGCGAGAGTATCGAAGCACTGAAATGCATGGCAAAGGCGCGCTTGCAGCTTTGGTATGATCAGCATCCGAATATCGACAGTGCGTTCCCGGATGAGCTGTTTGACAAGGATCTGCAGGGCATTTATGACGGCTTGAAAGCAATCGCGGATAACGAGTATCTGCTGCAGGACGTTGAGCTTGCGCTGCGTATCGAAAAGTTCTCCAAAGAGGACAAAAAGGGCGGCGACTATTTACTGCCGCTTGAGAAAGAGGACGAAACGAGCGCAGACTCTTCCGAGGAAGTCAGCGAAGAAACTACTTCCACCGAGGAATCGGTAAACGAAACCAAACCCGGAAAGAGCGTTTTGCCGTGGATTCTGATCGGTGTTGCGGTCGTTGCGGTCATTGCGGTCGTCGTGATCGTACTGATCAAAAAGAAATAGATGCGTATGTTTAAACGCTTTGGGCAATGCGCATGGGTTTTTGAATGTGCGCTGTTGATTGGCATTGTTTTCACTGTCATTGGCAAGTATCCGCTGGAGCTGATGCTTTCGCCTTCGATTGCCGCAGAACGCGTGCTGAACGCACTGTCGGGGCTGGTGCCTTCGGTTGCCGCTGTCTTTTTGCTGATGCGCAGACGGGGGTACACGGAAGATGAACCCGAATGCAAAAATACGATGATTGCGTTTGGTATGGTGTTTGCGCTGTGGCTGGGTTTGACTGCTTTGACCGACGGTGCGGTCTGGTTTTCGGTTTTTAACAAAAATCTCGCCGAAGCGATCCTTTTGGGTGACACGCAGATTGTTCCCGAAGAAAAGGAAGGGTCCGTTCGCTTGCTTACTTGCGGCTTGACATTGCTTGCGGATGTGTGTCTTTACCTGCCCGCCGCGTTGTCGGGCGAGTATTGCGGTGTCAGAAAAAGGTTGCGCGACAGAAACGAATTGACGGGACAAACAGAATAACCAATCGTAGGGCGGGGGCTTGCTCCCGCCCTACATCATGTTGAGGATGTGCGAGAATTTTTATATCAATTATAAAAATCCTCTTTTCTTTTTGATATTTCTGTGATATAATATTATAATACCGAAAAGGAGGGCGTTTATGGATCATTTTGAATTGGTGTCGCCGTACAAACCGATGGGCGACCAGCCCGAAGCGATCGATATGCTTGTAGAGGGCGTTTTGCGCGGAGACCGCGATCAGACGCTGTTGGGTGTAACGGGCTCGGGCAAAACCTTTACCATGGCAAACATCATTCAGCGCGTCAACAAGCCGACGCTGGTGCTTGCGCACAACAAAACGCTCGCCGCACAGCTTTGCTCGGAGTTCCGCGAGTTTTTTCCGAACAATGCGGTGGAATTCTTTGTTTCCTATTACGACTATTACCAGCCCGAAGCGTATGTGCCGGGCAAGGATATCTATATCGAAAAAGACAGCGCAGTGAATGACGAGATCGACAAACTGCGCCACTCTGCGACGAGCGCACTGCTGGAACGCCGCGACGTCATCGTCGTCGCGTCCGTTTCGTGTATTTACTCGCTGGGTGACCCCGAGGAGTACAAAAACCAACTGCTTTCGCTCCGACCGGGACTGCAGATCTCCCGCGAGGATGTGATCCGCCGTCTGGTTGCGATGCAGTACACGCGCAGTGATATGGATTTTGCGCGTGACAATTTCCGTGTCCGCGGAGACGTGCTGGAAATTTTTCCCGCCAATACCAACACCGATGCGGTTCGTGTGGAGTTTTTCGGCGACGAAATTGACCGCTTGTGCGTGATCGACGTGACGACGGGCGAGGTGACGGCAAAGCTGTCGCACATCGCCATTTATCCCGCGTCGCACTATGTCACAGGCGAGGAGCGCCGTGAAAAGGCGATTGCCGAAATCCTTGCCGAGCTGACCGAACGCATTGCGTATTTTGAAAAAGAAGGCAAGCTGATCGAGGCACAGCGCATCAAGGAGCGCGTGCTGTTTGATGTCGAGCAGTTGCGCGAGATCGGCTTTTGCAGCGGTGTCGAGAACTACTCGCGCGTGCTGGCGGGCAGAGAACCGGGAAGCCGCCCGTTTACGCTGTTTGATTTCTT
>JAFQII010000292.1 GCA_017397605.1 Clostridia bacterium | reverse complement strand
TCATCACCATCTTGAACTGCTTGTATGGCTTTGGTCAAATGATCAAGAACGGAGATAAAAAACGCTGCAAGTCCTTGATCCTGCAATCCGTTTGCTCGCTGGTGTTCCTTGGCCTTTGTATCCTAGCGTGCTTTACGGCTTTCTGGAGAGATGGCAGTATTCAAGTATCCCCTCTGTCTGCCTCATTAATGTCTGTTTTCTTTATTTTGCTTGGTGTAACTGTAGGCGTGTTCTTGGGCTCATTCCTTTTGGGAAAGAAGAGGTTTGTGTCGATTTGGATTCCGGCAATTTCGGCGTCTATGATGACATTTCTTATGTATATCGCAGAAATGTTTCTCCTTAACGGACACTTATATAGCTTTGGCTCGGGCTTGCTTTTTGATGGGTTACCCGGTATCGTCTTTGCTCCGATAGATTTGTTGGTGATCCTGTTGTCCGGATGCATAACCGCATTGGTCTTCACTTTGCTTAACAGTGGGCAAGATGGCCTTAAAGTGAAACAAAATGAACTGAATCATAGTGATACAAACTAAGGGATACCAAAAAACACAAAGCCACAGGCGGGAAACCGTCTGTGGCGTTGCGTATGTATGTTTAGAAATAAACGATAAAGGCGAATCCATCTCCCAAAGGAAATGGGTTCGCCTTTAACTTGTTTGGTGGAGGTGAGGGGAATCGAACCCCTGTCCTAAGATCCATCCGGAAAGTTTTCTCCGAGCGCAGTGGATTCTTAATTTCCCCAATCAGTGCGTGAACCTACAAACGCAACCGACGGGTAGCTTCATAAAATCATGACAAAGCGCAAAGCTTAGCTCTGTTCACGTTCACCGCTCAGTGACGCCATATCCCAAGCCGCGGTACTCTCGGGTATGACGGAAGCTGCACTTAGGCAGCTACGAGTTCGCTGTTATTGTTAGCGTTTAATTTTAAGTTGCACATTTTAAGGAAGTTATGCGCTTCCGCTCGCTTGCCTTCGTTCAAAATCCCAGTCGAAACCTTTACACCCCCGTGTTATCTGTTTTGTTCTTTAAACGCACGATCCATCTCGCGCTTTGCGGATTTCTCCGCCGCGGCGTCACGTTTGTCATAAAGCTTTTTGCCTCGGCAAAGACCAATCTCCATCTTTGCCCATTTGCCGCGAAAATATACCGACAGCGGGATCAAAGCATATCCCTTTTGCCCTACCTGACCAAACAGACGCATGATCTCTTTTTTGTGCATCAAAAGTTTGCGCGTCCGCATAGGCTCGCGGTTGAAGATATTGCCGTTTTCGTATGGGCTGATATGCATACCGAACACCAGCATCTCGCCGTCTTCCACACGGCAAAACGCATCCTTGAGGTTGACAGCACCCTTGCGGACGGACTTGACTTCTGTACCCGTCAGCTCGAGACCTGCCTCAAATTTTTCGTCAACGAAATACTCGTGATATGCTTTTTTGTTTTGTGCAACGATTTTTACAATATCACCCATTTGAGGCACCTCCTTTTGTTCGTCACAGTATTATACTACATTTCTTTTCAAAAATCAAGAGCTATTGCTGCCTGAAAACAAGGTTTTGCTGTCGTTTGGTCGTAGGCAACCGCGGAAAAGCCGTCATCTGTTTTTTCGTAACGGATCTCCAGCAAATCGCCGAGATATGCTTCATGTTCAAACAAAATGCACATGGCATTGATTTTATGATTACAGATATCGATCGGTGCGTGGTCAAGAATATAATCCGCATAGACGCAATTGTTGAGGTGCTTGTTCTCGTCAACCTCGGTCAAGCAGACTGTGCGCGTTGCGGTGTGCTCTGCGGTTTTTTGTATGATCCGACGCGGGATCGGCGGTAACTCGGCACTCGGCACAGATTGCGCAAGCGGAAAAGGAAGATCACTTGGACGCAAAATGGTTCTTTTTTGATAATTGATCAACACCCAACGGCTGTCGGCCAATACCGCGAGAGAACCGTTCTTATAGATCTCAAAAGCGCGGAAAAACGTGACGCCCTCGGTCTTGTACGGAAACGTACGCAATACGATGCTGTCACCCGAGCGCAGGGTTTGCAAAAAATCAATACGAAGCTTTGTGATCACAAAGACCATCGAAAGCTCTCGCAATGCGTTGTAGGTTGCGCCTTGAGAAGTAATATCGTCCAGCGCGATTTGTTGAAAATAACGCTGCAGTGCCGACGGCTTGATTGTTCCGTCGGGTAATACGTCATAGCTGCAAATAATAATGTTTTGTTCTTTCATCAGTACAGTTGTTCCTCATCTGCCAAAGGATTGGCGTTCATGGCTTCTTCCAATTTTTTATCGGAAACATGTGTGTAAATCTGCGTTGTAGTCAATTGTTCATGCCCGAGAATGTCCTTGAGCACGCGAATATCTACGTTGCCGTTGTTATACATCAACGTTGCGGCTGTATGACGCAGTTTGTGTGTGGAGTACCCTTTTCCGTCGAGGCCTGCAAGCTTAAGCTGTTTTTTGATCACCCATTGAACCGTTTTGTTGGAGATGCGGTTTCCTCTGCTGCTCAAAAACAGTGCGTTTTTATCCTTGATGGTCGTGCTTTGGGTTCTGCCGAGCTTTTCGCGGATTTCAAGATATTGCACCAATGCGCTGACGCATGCCTTATTGAGATAGACAGCGCGCTGTTTGTTGCCCTTGCCGGTGACAACCATTTTGCGCATATCGCTGTCAATATCACTGAGATTAATGCCAACCAGCTCCGAAAGACGCATTCCGCAGTTGAGAAAGAAGGTGATCATGCAGTAATCGCGCTTTGCAGTGTCGGAATCGGGATCGACACTCCCCAACAGATCACGGCTTTCCTCCAATGAGAGGTGCTTGGGCAGCGCCTGGCGCACCTTGGGGCTGTCGATATCACGGGTGGGATCGCTTGTGAGCTGATGTGATTTGGTTGTATGATACTTATAAAAAGAACGCAAAGCGGACAGCTTTCTCGCACGCGCAGTCGGCCCGTTGCCCATATCGCGTGCCAGCCAAAGCAGAAAAGCGTATACTTCATCCGTTGTCACGCTTGCGGCAAATGCGCGGTCCACACGGTCGATCGGCAAAGCCGCAATTGCATCCCTGTCTGAAATAGAGATTGATACTTCCCCGCGCGAAACGATCAAAAACCGAAAAAAGGTGCGCAGATCTGTATAATACTCCTTGACTGTCAGCTGTGATCGGCCTTGAATTGTCTCTTTGTACGATAAAAAAGATTGTATAATCAGCGGTATTCGTTCCATTTCGATTCGCTCCAAATGTGATATCCGTGTACAGTATATACCATTTCGTGCCATTTTACAAGATTTTTTTGCGAATTGGTTGACAGAACTCAAAAAAAATAGTATCATATATTTGTATTATTTTTGACCGGAGGATTAATATGTCTGTTTATCATATCAAAACTTGTGACCGTGTTTGCTTTGAAGAAGCACCCAAGGCGGATATTGCTTGCTACAAATGGGTAGAGGGTTATACGCCGAAAGCTTTTGCACAGTTGATCTACGTCAAAGACCTTGGCTTTGCACTTCATATGGAAGCATACGAATCCGATCCCAAGGCGGTATATACGGTATACAATCAGGATGTCTATAAGGACAGCTGTCTGGAGTTTTTTGTCAACTTCAATCCCGAGAAACCGCTCTATATCAATTTTGAGATGAATGCAAACGGCGCGTTTTTGTCCGCACTGCGCCCCGGACGCAAGGGCAAAAAGCCGATCCATGAGATTCTGTCCGATCTGCCTGCGGTCCGCTCGGAGAAGCATGAGGATCATTGGTGTGTCGATGCGTTCTTTACGCTCGCGCAGATCGAGACTTTGTTTGGCAAATCCGTTTTTGCAGCGGGTGATGTGATCAAAGGCAACTTCTACAAATGCGGTGACGAAACACCGATTCCCCATTTTGGCATGTGGTCTCCTGTCGAGGTCGATCAGCCAGATTTCCACAGACCCGAGTTTTTCGGCACATTGATCATTGAGGAGTAACGGACGTCATGTCATCCAAAAAAAAGCATAGCAGACATTTAAAAAGCATTTGTGTTCGCGTACTCGGCGCTGTGCTTTGGATGTGTATTCTGCTGATTCTTTGTACCATAGGATTGCAAGCGTATAATCTGGTGTTTCCGCCGATTGCAGAAACCGAAAATCCTGCTTTGATCGGAGAGGTGACCATTCCCTTTCGTTTGACGACGGCAACTTTTATACCGTTTTTGATGCTGCCCTTGTTGGCGCTTGTATTTGTCACACTGTTTTTGCAACGTTTTTTTGCCAAAAACGGTTTTGGCTACAGCGACAAGATTCCGATGTTTGATAAGCATCCTCACACCCGTTTTGAAAAAAAAACATGTAAACGGTTTATGTACGGTTCCTTTTGGGTGTCGCTTGTATTGTGTCTTGCATGCACGGTCGTGCATCAGCTTTATGTGGTATGGTTTGGTTTGATCGTTGTTGCGATTGCAGGATATCTTCATTCATACTGCGCAAAAATGATGCGCCACCGCAGACGTCTGTATCACCATAACAAAAAGAAAACAAAGGAACCGGCATGAGACAACTGACCATTGGACCGAATGATTGCGGACAACGGATAGACAAATTTATGGGCAAGCGTTTTAAAACGATGCCAACAGCTTTGATCTACAAGTTTATCCGCAAAAAATGTGTTTCCGTCAACAAAAAAAAGGTCTCCGAAAACTATATCCTGCAGGAAGGCGATGTGCTGTCGTTTTTTATCAGTGACGAGTTTTTCGGCGATGCCGTACATAAGGAAGAACCGTTTTACAAACTCAAACCCGAGCTTGTTGTTGCTTATGAGGATGAAAACATCCTTGTGATCGACAAGCCTGCGGGATTGATTGTGCACGCAGACGAAAATGAGACGTACAATACGCTGATCAATCACATTCTGGCATATCTCTATCAAAAGGGTGAGTATAAGCCTGAGGAAGAAAACTGTTTTGCGCCCGCGCTTTGCAACCGCATTGACCGCAACACACAGGGCTTGGTCATCGCCGCAAAGAATGCGCGCGCTTTGGCAGAAATGAACGAGATCATCAAGCTTCGTCTCGTTGAAAAAAAGTACCTCACCGCAGTGCACGGTTTGTT
>JAFQII010000291.1 GCA_017397605.1 Clostridia bacterium | reverse complement strand
TGCAACGGAGACGATCTCGCCATTTCGGATTTGCTGTATCTGCCGTTCTCCGATTATCTTTTCTTTGCGTAGCTGATAGCTTGTATAGCCGCGCTGTTTGAGGGCTTCCATGATGTCGATCTTATATGTAATTGCCATGTGTTCGTCCTTCGGTTGTTATTCGTGAGGGCAAAAGAATACACACTCCCACGATAACACAATTATACCACAAATAAACACCCAAAACAAGTGTCTATCTGCACAAACTATACACCCAAACTTTGTGTATATCAACGATTGACAAACACCCAAAATAGGTGTATAATAGGGTAGAATGGAAAGGAGATATCATGGACGAAAAAACTTTGAAAGCGGCCGAAACGCGAAAGCGGAATGCCGAAAGACGAGCGGAAATGCAACGGATCGAAAGGGAACGGCAGACGTCTCTGCGGGATAGCCTTCACGAGATCGTTGCGAGCGCAGAAACGACAGCAGATCAAAAACTACAAGCCGCAGAAATGATTTTGGAGCTTGACGGAAAAAGGAGAAAGAGACAATGAGACACACTATTTCGAAAAACGTATACAGCGAGTTTGAAAGCCTTATTTTATCCCTTGATGAAGAACAGGTGAAACAGGTTAGCGATTTTGTAAAGGGCGTTTTCTTCTGTGAGGTAACGGATGATGCTATGAGCCCTTTGATTGATTGCGGGGATATGGTTCAAGTACGCAGACCTTTCGATACATCCAGCGGTTCTATTGCGGCGGTGCTTTTGGATGGAGATATGCTTTTGAGAAAAATCGCGCGCGGCGAATCCTGGCTCGAATTGCATGCCGAAAACCCGGCATACGAAACAATGCGCTTTGAAGGCGAAGACGTCTCGCGCGTTAGTGTTCTCGGCGTTGTGGAAAAGATTATCAAGCAGGCATAAAAAGGAGAGGGGCTTGCCCTCTCCAATAATCTATTCGATATGTGTTGATTCTTTTTTGAAGCATCCTTCGGTTTTGTGGCAAGTGCAGTTGCCACAATCGCAGGATGCTTTTTTCTGTTCCTTCGGGGTTGGCTCGGCGTTCGTTTTTGTTTTTCGCTTGATTTTGGAAAAGATTTTTTTGAGCATTATCGACAGTTCCTCCACGGTTTTTCGCAGTTACTTCGCAGTTCCTCTTGGGTTCCTCACGGCTTTGTACAAATTGATCCAATCGGCAAAGCGCATCGTGACGAGCCATTCTTGGCGGTTTTGCCTATGGAAAACAACGGGGCTTCCGTCTCCGAAACGCACGGAATCACGGATTGCTTGATCCATTGCCTTGCGTAGGTTCAAGCGCTCGACGCGCTTGCACTCGATGTGTATACCCGGCAGACCAATCAGATCGGGGATCGTTCCGTAAGACAGAGAGCCGCCGCGCTCAATGGTGTACCCGTACCGCGTAAGTAACGAAGCAAGCTCCCTCTCCCCGTCAGCGCCTTTTCTTTGCGATCCTGCGCTGCTCATCCGTCAAACCCTGCTTTCAATGCCGCATCAAGAAAATCGTCACCGTCTCCGTAGGAGGCTTGCGCTGTCTGCTCTTGCTCTTTGTCTTTCTGCCAAAAGGCACGATAGGTTGTGAGTATGCTGACGTTGTGTTCCTGCGCGTATTTCCCAGCACGGATGATGCGCGTTTGATCGGAAAGGTAGTGCTCGGGTATTCCCTCGGAAATGAGAGCGGCTTTGTCGGCAGGGGTGAGGGCGGGGGTGGGGGTATTTTCGTTTATCTCCCTCTCCACTCCACTTACCTTATAATCATCTTGACTTAACTTTGGGGCGGTAGTGTCTCCCGTACTATCTCCCATAGTGTCACCCGTGGTATCTCCCGTAGCAGTATTTCGCTTTGCGCCGTTTAGTCTATTGTCGATTTGTAGCCGCACAAACGAAACGATTGTTTTCGCTTGGGGGTCGTTTGGCCGCGGAAGTGCGATTTTTCCTTTGCTCTTTTGGTAATCAAGAAGAGCCCAAAAGACGCTATGAAATAGATCGGGGGAAAGCTCGCGCAATTCTTCCTCCCAACCGTAATCGAACAAAAAACCTTTTGATAAACGGTATTGTGTCGCCATTAAATCACCCCACTATTGATCGCATCGGAATTGATCCATTCGCTTAACCGCGCGAGGGGGATGATAATGCGGCGCGGGGAAATACGAACCGCAGGGAATCCCTCTCTTTTGATAAGCTCATAAGCGACAGGCTTTGAGATTCCGAGCATTTTTGCCATTTCTTCGACGGATACTGTGAGTTTTTCGCTTGCCATGTTATTCTCTCCTTTCGTGATGGGGTGTGTTTTCCTGGGTTTCGGCGGCGAGACTTTCAATGGCTTGCAAAATGCGCTCGCGCAATTCTCCTTCCGGCTCGGAACGTAGCCAACGGCAGAGCGTCCATTCGGACACGCAGAGCTTTTTCGCAATTTGCCATTGCGTCAGACCTTTTTCTTTGATGATGCTTTTCACGGTTTCCTTTTTCATAAAATCTCCTTTCAAGTGTTGACTTTTTTCTGTTGTTGTGGTAATATTGTACCATAAAACAACAAAGAACACAACACCGAGGGTGCGTTGTGAATTGGAGCGAGAAAGAGGGAAAAGATGAAAGAAACAACCAAAAAAGAACAAAACGTGTTGTGCGGCGAACGGGTAAGGTTGTGCCGATTGTCAAAGGGGCTGACCCTTGAACGGTTGGCAGAGAAAGTTGAAGCACTCCCTTCTAACAACGAACGCACGAGATCTTCACGGCACATAGGGTATGTCGAACGCGGCGACCGACCGCTTTCTCTTGAATGGGCGTGCCTTCTCGCCGAAGCGCTTGACGTTAGAATGGAGTATTTGCTTTGCAAAGACGATTTTAGAACAGAATTGGATAGGTTGGCGCATCCGTTCACAGAGAGAGCTGTTACAAAAAGCTTTCGCGCGCAAGTAATGGATGTAATTTTGCGCGAATTCGATATTTCTTTTGAGCTTGCGGCTCACCGCGAATTTGATATTGATTTCAGAGATATGTCTGCGGAAACATTTTCCAAACTGTCACCCGAAATGAAAGAATACCTTGCTAACCGCTTTTTTGATTATCCGACCGATGGGGATTATTCTTTGTTTCATAATGGAAAACTGATTGCAATGGTGTCCGAGCGAGAGAAAGAACTGTTTGACGAAGATATTTACGATTATATTGACCTCAAAATTCGTAGATTGTTAGAAAGGTATGGGCACGATGAAACGACACGCGAGGGGTAACGGATCGGTTCGGCAACGTGACAACGGAACGTGGGAAGCTCGATGCACGATCAACGGGAAACGCATGAGCTTTTATGGCGAGAAGCAAACCGACGCTTTGAAAGCAATGCGAGCCGCACGGAAGGCGGCTGACGATGGCGTATATTTTGAGCCGTCAAGGCTGTCCCTCTCCCAGTGGCTTGATATATGGCTTTCAGAATATGTTGAGCCTTCCGCGAAACCGTTGACATATAGCACCTACAAAAGCCGCGTAGAGACGCATATAAAGCCTGCACTTGGCAGAATCAAGCTGACGGCGTTGAACTCTACACAAATACAGGCTTTTTATAACGATCTGTTGCGAAAACAATCCTTGCAGGCAAAAACGATAAAAAATGTTCACGGGATCTTGCATAAGGCGCTGGAGCAGGCGTTGAAATTGCGATATATCGGAATAAATGCCGCGGACGCTTGCACATTGCCCCGTGTGGAAAAGAAGGAGATCAAGCCGCTCACAGAGCGCGAGATAGCCGCTTTCTTGAACGAGATCCAGGGAGAGCCGATGCGGGATTTCTTCACCGTGGCGTTATTTACCGGCATGCGAGAGGGTGAAATCTGCGGGTTGCCCTTGGATGCGGTTGACTTCGGAGAGGGAACGATCACCGTCAAACAGCAGTTGTGCAAAGAAAAGCAGGCAGGCGGCAAATACTATATTGCTTCCACCAAAAGCGACAAAGTACGCGTTTTGACAGCCGCTCCGTTTGTGATGGATATTTTGCGCGGGGTTATTTGCAAGCAGGAAGAATGCCGCGCGGAGATGGGTGACGCATGGCAAAATGAATTCGCACTCGTGTTTACCGATCAAACGGGAAAATTTATCGTCCCACAGACGGCTTTGAAGCGTTTTAAGGCGATTGCTGCACGAATCGGGAGAGGGGACGCACGTTTCCATGATCTGCGGCATACTTACGCGGTGACGGCGTTACAAGAAGGGGACAGCGTCAAAACGGTACAGCAGAACCTCGGGCACGCAACCGCGAGTTTTACCCTTGACGTATACGGGCACGTTTCCGACAGGATGAAGCGGGAGAGCGCCGCGAGAATACAGGCTTATTTTGACAAAATAAACAGCGAAAAATCTCCGTAAGGGGTACGGTTCGGGGTACAGAAATATAAGCAAAACAAAAAAGCACATGATATAGTACGATTTGAAACAATCTGATACTATATTGTGTGCTTTTTGTGGCGCGGAAGGAGAGATTTGAACTCTCGCGCCGGTTACCCGACCTACACCCTTAGCAGGGGCGCCTCTTCACCACTTGAGTACTTCCGCATTGGTGACGATAAAACCGATATTCTCTTGTAAAAAGAGTGGCGGAGGGAAAGGGATTCGAACCCTTGTGGGATTGCTCCCTAACGGTTTTCAAGACCGCCTCGTTATGACCGCTTCGATATCCCTCCGTATTGTGCGAAGCAACGCGACGCTCATAGCACCAACTGCATGTCTTTTGCAGTCAGCACTACAAAGCATACCACATTCATATGGATTTGTCAAGGGGTTTTGCGATTTTTTTGCGCATTGTTTTGCACGGTCATTTATAAAAAAGACTTACTTTTTTGCCCAAGCCATGCTATAATAACCATGCCAAACAAACTAAAATGCGGTCAATGAGTATTTTTGACATCTTACTGCCGGAATATATGAAACCGTGTGACGGTTTGTTTCCAACGACGAGAATTTGCGTTTTTTCTTGACAACGCCCTTGCCGCCGTGCTATACTTGTGATATCCTAACACACAAAGGACACACTCACCATGAAAACATCTACCGAAATCAATTCCGCCGCAAAACTGATCGGCGAAGAAAAAGCAGTTGAATACATCGCAAAAGCAGGGTTTGACGCATGGGATTTCTCCATGTTTGCCATGTGCAGATACGATTGGGCGACAAGAGGGCTTTTGCCCAACTCGCACCCGCTGGCAGGCAATGAGTACCTGCAATTCGCACGCCGTCTCAAGCAGATCGGGCTGGACAACGGCATCGTCTGCAACCAGTCGCACGCGCCGTTCCCCACTTACTGTCCCGAGATCCGCTCCTATCTCAAGCGTGCGATCGAATGCACGGCGGAGGCAGGCGGACAGATCTGCATCATCCACCCCGACAACTACAAAACCGCCGAGGAAAACGCCGAAATGTACGCGGAGCTGTTGCCGTTTGCCAAATCCTGCGGCGTCAAGATCGCCACCGAAAACATGTGGAACTGGAACAACGAAACCAAGCAAGCCGCGCCTGCGGCGTGTTCCTCGCCCGAGAGCTTTTGCGCACACGTCGACGCGCTCGGCGACGAATACATGGTCGCGTGCCTCGACATCGGTCATGCGGAAATGAAGGGCGTTGACACCTCCGCGGTCGAAATGATCCGCGCGCTGGGGCACCGTCTGCAGGCATTGCACATTCACGACAACGACAAGCATCACGATTCGCATCAGATTCCGTTTAGTATGCAGATCGACTTTGAGCAGGTCGTGGACGCCCTGCGCGAAATCGGCTATGGCGGCTATTTTACGCTGGAATGCGACACTTACCTCCATGCTTACTCCGCGGAAAACGCTTTCGACGGCATTCAAAAGTTAGCCGACTCCGCAAGAACGCTTGCAAACATGTTTGAGCGCCAATAACGGAACTTTTTGCCTTTTTGAAAAAAGCATTGCATTTATGCCCCGCTTATGGTATACTGCCACAAAGGGAGGTGGCTGCGTGTGAAAAAAAGAGACAAAAAAGCGTCTTCCGTCTGGCTTGTGATGCTGTTTATTTTTCTGTTGCCGGGCGGATTTTTTATCCTTTGCGGGATGTTGCTTTTGGAGCCGTTGCGTTACATTCGGTTGCGGCGCTCGCGGTATCGCAGGGATTTCCCCGCGCGGTACAAGTTCCCGTGCGAAACGCACCCCGACAGCCTGCCGTACGGCATCATCAAAGAAAAGAAGCTTCCCATCGACTACCGCAAGCATCCGCGAAACGATGAGATGTGCGGTTACTTTATCTGCGGCAATACGGCGCTCCTCTTTTCCGAGCCGTTTATTTATGTCAAGGAGCAGGACTGCTGGCTGACAGATTTTGAATACGCCGAGCTGTTCGGCGGAGACACCGACACAGACCCGACTTCTGCGGATGGCGTTCCCTACGATGTGGAGAGCGAAGCGCTGGAAGATCTGCACAGCTCCTTCCCCGACATGCATTGCGATCATGTCATATGGTTTGTCCGTTCCGACAAGATCAAAAACGCCCACGCACGCGACCTGCTTGCAGGGCGCCCCGGCGTGGTGATGTATACCAAGCAAACGCTGGCAGACACCCTGCGCAATTGCATACAAGATCAAAACTAAACCGTTTTTTCGAGTGAAAAGCGGTTTGTTTTTTTGCATTTTCCATTGCATACGCAAAATATTTATGTTATACTGAAAAAAAGAGTGCATTTTGATAAGGATTTTGCCCCGTTTCGGTTGTATAACAAGTAGACAAAGCAAAATGTTTAAAAGGGAGAATAGTCTGAAAAACGGATCGTTTTTCAGACGGGTTTTGTGCCTGACGACACAAAACCATCACAACCGCCCGCACAGCGGGCTACCAAAAGAAAGGGAGACCGGTTATGAAAGGCAAAAAGAAATGCAAGATCTTGAAAGAGATCCG
The DNA here is from genome assembly GCA_017397605.1 of Clostridia bacterium. Lineage (GTDB taxonomy): Bacteria > Bacillota > Clostridia > Oscillospirales > CAG-382 > Coliplasma. Next base: position 6,343 of record JAFQII010000291.1, on the reverse strand, counting down.
CAAGGAGATCGCAAAGCAAAATGACATCGCTTACGTCACGTCCGAGTGCAAGCATCAAGGCGACTGCCGCGGCACCTGCCCCAAATGCGAAGCCGAGGTGCGTTATCTGGAAGAAGAACTGCGCAAGCGCTCTTTGGCAGGCAAAAAGGTTGCGGTCGCAGGCGTTGCGGCGGCAATGGTGGTCAGCGCATCGGGTTGCGGACTGGAAGATCTGTTAAACATCGGTCAGACCGCAGGCGACATGATGCCCGAGTCGCGCACGGAAGTCGGCGTGAACGGAGACATCATCCTTCCCGAATCGAGCGACCCCACGGAAGAGTTTACCGCAACCGACGGCGAGCTGGTTCCCGAAGACAGCTCCGAAATCGAAACCATGGGCGAGGAGCCGATCTCGGACGAGCCCCTCGCAGGCCTTCCCATGCCCGACGACTCCTCCGACGAGGAATTCTGGGAAGGCGAGATTCCCGGCGACATCATTCTGCCCGAAGAAAGCAGTGAGGATGAAGTCATGGGCGAAGAACCCGTCTCCGAGGATGACTCCGAGGACGAGTTTGCGGACGACTCCGAGGTAGAGCTCGGCGGCGACCCCATGCCCGACGATTATGTCGGAGAATAAATCGTTTATGAACGCAAGCATTCAAGCCCCCGTTGTCGCCGTCTCGCGCATCCGTATGGCAACAGACGGCAAGGGCGTGACCACGCTGGTCTGTTTTCACGGCTGTCCGTTGCGCTGCCGATGGTGCATCAACCCGTTTTCGTTTGCCGAAGACACCAAGCGCGACATCGTCACACCGCAAAAGCTGTATGACAAGGTCAAATTGGACGAGCTGTATTTTCTTGCCACGGGCGGCGGCGTGACCTTTGGCGGCGGCGAGCCGCTGTTGTACCCCGATTTTTTGCGGGAGTTTCGCAGTATTTGCGGTGACGCTTGGCATTTGTGCGCCGAGACTTCCCTCTCCGTTCCGTGGGAGCACGTCCAAAAAGCGGCGGAGTGCATCGACATGTTTTACGTCGATTGCAAGGACACCGACCCCGACATCTACAAGTCCTATACGGGCAAGGACAACGCGCTGATGCTGTCCAACCTGCAAAAGCTCGTCGCGCTGATCGGCACGGAACGCATCGTCGTGCGCGTGCCGTTGATTCCCGACTACAACACCGACGAAAACAGACAAAAAAGCCGTGCAGTCCTGCAAGGCTTGGGCGTCACGCGGTTTGACTTTTTTACCTACAAGATCAAAAAAACATAAGGACTCCACACCATGAAACGCCACCGCATCCTGCAATACATCTTTTATACCGCAATGCTGTTTGTCATCGCAAACAGCTTTTGCCTTGTTTCGCGGGAACGCATGGCGCTCGCACTTCTGATCCCGCCGTTTGTCGGCATCTGCCTGTTTGCGGGCATTTGGTATCCGAAAGCACAGAGCCTGCGCATCCGTTTTTGCCGTCACGGCGCGGTGTTACTGCACGTATGGCTGTTTTCTCTCCCTGCGGCGGCTGCATATCACATCGCGTTGGCGGTGCATACCCTGCCCGATCACTACCCGACTTTGCTTTGGAGCATTCTGTATTGCGTGATTGCGGAAGCGATCGTGTTCTGGATCGGCATTCTGTGCGTGTACTGCACCTCGTTTCAGCTCGGGCTCAAAACGCGCGTGCTCGGCATCGTCTGCGCTCTGATCCCGATCGCAAATTTGCTCGCGCTGATTGTCATTCTGCGTACCGTCCGCGACGAGATCGACGAGGAATACCGCAAGGAACAGCGCAATCTTGCGCGCAAAAGCGAGCAGGTCTGCAAGACCAGATATCCCCTGCTTTTGGTGCACGGCGTGTTTTTCCGCGATTACAAGCAGTTCAATTATTGGGGACGCATCCCCAAGGAGCTGCAAGCCAACGGCGCCTCCGTTTTTTACGGCGAGCATGAATCCGCCATGCCCGTCGCTGACAGCGCAGAGGTTCTCGCAAAGCGCATCAAAGAGATCGTGCACGAAACGGGATGTGAAAAAGTCAACATCATCGCACATTCCAAAGGCGGCTTGGACTGCCGTTATGCCCTGTCCGAGCTGGGCATCGCGCCTTACGTCGCGTCGCTGACGACGGTCAACACCCCGCACCGCGGATGCGTGTTTGCCGATCATTACCTTGCGATCGTTCCCGAGGAGGTCAAGCGCGGCGTCTCGCTGGCGTACAACACCGCCTTGCGCAAGCTGGGAGACAAGCACCCCGATTTTCTTGCGGCGGTCACCGATCTGACGTACAGCGCGTGCGAAACACGCAACAAGCTGTTAAAAGACCCCGAGGGCGTACTTTGCCAAAGCATCGGCTCGGTCGTCAACCGCCCGACGAGCGGAAAATTCCCCTTGAGCCTTTCGTCCACGCTGATCAAGCCCTACGACGGCATCAACGACGGCTTGGTCGGCGAAAAATCGTTTGCATGGGGTGAGACGTACCGTTTGATCCAAACGGGCGGCGTCCGCGGTGTCTCGCACGCCGATATGATCGACCTCATGCGTGAGAACCACCCCGAGTTTGACGTGCGCGAGTATTTTGTCGAGCTGGTGCACGAGCTCAAAGAAAAAGGGTTATGACAATTTTACAGCAAAGACGCAAACGCCCAGGCAAACAGCCTTGCGGCGTTTTTTGCTTCGGTGACGGTGTTGCCGCACGAGCCGATTTCCACGAGCAGCGCGCCTTGCGACAGTGACTGATTAAACGCGTCGGCGCGCAGATTGAGCGGACGCGCAAGCGTGGGATACAGCTCGTGCATGCGGTTTTGCAGATGCGTTGCAACCGTCAGATTGGTTTTCCAGTTCGGGTGCGACGCGCCGTTCTGGTTTGTCCCGACGACCAGCATGACCTGCGCGGTGGGCGTTCCGTCGATGGTCGTGTACGTCTTGGAGCAGATTCCGCTTGCCGTTTCGATCGAATCGCGGTGCACGTCAAATATGTACAAAATAGACGGATACGCCTGCAAATACGCTTCGATCGTCTTACGCGTGTAAGAGTATGCACGGTTGAAATCCTCGGTGTCGTGGAGCGTTTTGTCATGAATCGTCTTGATGCCCAGCGCGTTCAGCGACTCGGCGATCACTTCCCCGACGGCGATCACCGTCTGCGTCGGATCGGTGGAACGGAAATCTTCATCGGGCAGGTAATAGTCCGTTCCGTCGGGCAAATAGCTCTCGCTCCCGTGCGTGTGCACGATCAAAACAAGCGGCTCATCCGTGTCGGGTGTTGCGATCGGGTATTCCTTTTGCAGATACATCTGCAGGTCAATGCCGAAATTGGTGCCGTCAAGCACGTCCAGCGTGGGCGTCTCCCCTTCCTCGTACCAGCAAAAGCTGTCCGCAAACACGTCGATCGCCCCTTCGGGGACGGACGGTGTCTCTGCCTCGGGCGGTGACGGAACAGTCGGCGGCGTCGGAGCCGGCTCGGGTTGCACGGAAAGCGTTTGTTCGGCACGCAAGGCGGCAAGCAGCTCCGCGGGCGGCTCGTCGGTCAGATAATACGCAAGTGACGCGGGGATCGCCGACGCAATCATCGGTGCGGCAAGAAAGCATCCGATCAACAGCACAGCGCAAAGCGTGAGCGTCACGCCCTTCTGCAAGGCGTTTTTTTGTTCGTAGGTGAGCGGCAGTTTCATCATTTTTGTGTTCCTTTCCCAATTTGATGTTCCAAGCGTCCCGGGACGGTTTTCCTATTATAAAATATGCACGCTTGTCCGCAGATAGAACCGAACGTCCAATTTTTATGCAATTTGCATAAATCGAATTATTTTTTCAAAAACCTCTTGACAAAAGGTACAAGATGTGGTAAAGTGTAGACAAGAAAAGAAAGAGATCACGAAAGGAGGCTGAATCCAATGGTTTGCAATATGTTTGGCGGTCTGCCGCATAGCTGCATATCATGATGGATGATGCCGTTTTTTCTGACTGATATGTCGCCTTGTCGGTGCACCGCCGTTTGATCAAACGTGTCGGGTGCACTTTTTGTTTTCCGATGTTGCGTTCGGAGAGCAAAAAAACGGGAAGGATGACTCCAATACAACTGTACTTGGACGACAGACCGATGCACCGGAAGCAATGCCTTCTACGAGCATTTACGTTCTGCCGCTTTTTTATCGAGGACAGTCCGATGAACAACTAAAAAAGACCAACAAGGTCAAAAAAAATAAGCTTTATCCATTCACCGAGAGGATAGACCGATGTACAACTGAAAAGACCTGCCATAGGTCAAAACTCACAAGCAAGCTTATTTGATCATCACACAAGAGGATAGATCAATGTACAACTGACAGGACCGTTTTTGCGGTCGATGTAATACAGAACCGGAGAAATTGACCAACAGCATTTTTGAGACTGCCGTACAAGCGCAGTAAAAACCAAAGTGTTTTGACACCGTACGCTGAAAAAAGAGTCATTTGAGGTTCGATAAAAAACGGAAGGCGCGTTGTGACCGCGCAGGAAGAAATAGCACAGCTTATCCAAATTGCATTTGCATACATATAAAGGAGCAAGATCATGAGAGTTAAACGTATGATTGCAAATCTCGAAGAAATGTCAGAGGGCACTCCTCCGAACAGATAAGCGCCCCGTCAAAGGGCAAAATGCAAAAAAACAATATCAAGCCAAACAGGAGGACTTTAGAATGAAAATCCTAAAAACGATCAAAGAAACCTCCGAGGGCAATCCGCCTGACAGATAGCGCTCGCAACAGCGGGCAGCAAATCGATAAACGTCAATAAGGGCGTTTAAGAACCTTTACAACAAAAAAAGAGGATATTGTTTTCAAGTAGTAACATTATAAGGTTTTGACCCTCTCCTGCGGATCATCCGCAGGAGAGTTTTTTCTTTGCAAAAAAAGAAAGGGAAATCGGATTCGACTTCCCTCTCTCCCATATCTTTTTTTAGTCGGTAGATTTGCCCGACAGCTCTTCAAAAATATCCTGCGGCTTCTTTCCGCTTGCAAACCATGCCTCGTCGCATTCAAACGCATAGCCCTGCGTATTGCCGTTTTTGCCGCCGATCGCGCAAGCCAGATACTTGCCGCCGCCCAGGCAGAACAAGCCGTACGGGCTGGAATATCTGTATTTTGCACGAACCGTCTTGAGGTCGGACGCGATGCAGTACAACGTCTCTTTTGCCTGGAACGGCAAAGAACCGCCGTAGGTCGTAAACCAGAACTCCCCCGCATCCCAGTCGTAGTCCAGCGTCTGAATGCCGTAAACCTGGTTGCCCGTCGGGAACAAGTGGCGTTTTTCAAACGTGCCGTCGAGAGAAAGCTGCAAAAGAATCTGGTTGTGAAACCGTTCTTCACTAAACAGCGCGCAGGCGACAAACATCTTGGTGTTGCCCTCGGTGTCTCTGCCAAAGGTCACACCGTCGATCGCCATAAAGCCGTACTGATCGTCGGGGGCGCAGGCGTTTGCCTTCATCTCGTCGCAGATCGGCATGTCGATGATATGATCCAAAGACAAATCGTCTGCGTTGTAGACGTAGATCTTAAACGCGGTCCAGTCGTCCCACGCGTGGCCGGGCAAGGCGTTGCCCAAAAAACTTGCGTACAGCTTGCCTTCATAATATGCGATATCACCCAGATGACCGCCCGTAACATGCGTCTGTGCAATCATCGTGTTGTTATAATTCGTCTTGACCACGCTGTCGGTAAACGACCAATACATATATTTGCGCTCGGGGTCGGTCGTAAAACCTTGCATATGCTGATTCTGATGCAAAACTTCCAAAATGTTCATACTGCTTGACACTCCTTTGTCTGTCTTAGTCCTTGTCTTTTTTCATAGTACCACAAAAAGTCCGTGTGCGTCAAGGCAAAAGACGCAAATTTGTCGGAAAAATTCATACTTTATCTCTTGCGCATCGCCAAAAGATGTAGTATACTGTATACATCAACAACGTTTGAGGTTACAAAACATGAAAATTGAGTGGAAAACTTGTTTTCGGGTCGGACTCTCCGTCTTTTTGCTGTATCTCTGCATTCTGTACTGGACGCCGGTCTCCGATTTTGTGTTTGGATTTTTGGGTGCGGCGATGCCCCTTTTGATCGGCGGCGCGATCGCGTTTGTGCTCAATATCATGATGAGCAATTTTGAAAAATGGTATTTCCCCAAGAGCCAAAAGAAGATCGTACTCAAAACACGCCGTCCCGTATGTCTCGCACTGGCGGTCATCGCGGTGCTGGCGATCATCTCGTTGGTGTCGTGGCTGGTGTTCCCCGAGCTGGTACGCGCGATCATGCTGTTGCTCGAGAAGCTGCCCACAGCGATCGACGACGCGCGCCTTTGGATCAGCGAGCACGAGTTTCTCAAAGGTCAGCTCTTGGA
>JAFQII010000290.1 GCA_017397605.1 Clostridia bacterium | reverse complement strand
TGCGTCACCGAATGCGACCGTCTGCCCGATGCGCGCGGGCGTTTGCATGCCGAAAAACGCGATCGCCACGCCGCGATAGGGGAGAATAACATTGTCCTTAGTGACGTTCGTCACGGTGTAGCCCTGCGAATCGGTGTATTCCGCAATGGCAAAGGTGACGTCCATATCAAGCACGGGCGCAATGTCTGCCGTGCGGAGTGAAAACGTGCGGTCGTACACACCTATACCGCAAAACGATTGATCCGTGACGGCTTGGTTGCACACGTCGACTGCAAACGCATGTCTTTCGCCGTTTGCGATGTCAAAGAGCGCAAGCCTCGGGGCGGAAACGACCTTGCCGACACCGTCTGCGGCTTTCGGTACGGAGAAATCAAAGTCGAGCGTAAACTCGTCCCGATAGCCGTAGGTGTCCATCTCTGCGGCTTTGTTGTCAAAATAATTGAAATCGTCCAGATACGGCGAGTAAGTGTGGCAGAGAATGGTTCCGCCTTTGGTGTCCAGCTCCATAAAGCGCATGTAGCCGTTGCCGCCTTTTGGCGTGTCCTGATAGTTGGCGATAATCTGATGCACCGTGCGGTCGGGCGTTCCGTCGCCGTCATCGTCAATGGAATCGGAGCGCCTTGCGGAATTGTAATTGTGACCGCAAAGCACCATGCGCACGTTGGCGTTGGGGAGCACGACACGGTCAAAATAGGTGTTGCCGACCGCGGTGCGGTTGCCTTCGGCATCCAAAAATTCGTGGAACATCAAAAACGCGATGCGGTCGGAATGTTCGTTCAGCACACCGTTCATCCATGCGATGTCCGCGTCCGTGGGTGTTCCGTAGCCCATGTAGACAAACACAAAGTCCACACCGCCCAGCGTCAACAGGTCAAAATGTCCTTTGTTGTCATCGTAGTCACCGCCGTACCATGGGTTGTTTTGGTAGCGCGACGCGCCGAAATAGGACGAAAACGCGGAGTGATCCGTTCCGTCTACGTCGTGGTTGCCCGCCAGCACGCCGTAGGGAATGCCTGCCTCGTCCCATTTGGCGTATTCGGGCGAGACGGTCTCCCATTGCTCGGTTTTGTTTGGCATGTCTACAAAATCACCCGTGTGGATGATGTATTCGATGCCCAGACGCTCGTAGTTGTCGACAACCCAATCGTTTTGGTGTTTGAGGATCTCGGGATAGGCAAAGGAATACCATTGCGGATCGGTCGTCCACAGAATTGTGACATGGTCTTTGTCGGTTTCTCCGATGCCGTTTGCATGAGCACACATCGGCGTGAGAACAAACAAAGAGGATAACAGCGCGCAAAACAGCTTTTTCATATCTTATGTCTCCGTATCGTTAGAATAATATCATTGTAACACAAGAAGAATAAACTGTCAATAAAATCACAAAGTGCTTTGGTACTCGTTCAAGTCCTGCAAGGTCATGCCGTCGTGGACGGCGAGGTTGATTGCGGCGGCGATCAATCGGGACGCACCTTCGGCGAGCGCGTCGCTGTCGCGCGGTGTGACAAAAAAGTCCTTGCCGCTTTGTGTTTTTTGAATGAGCCGTTCGATCACCGCGGGGTCGGTATCGCTTTCCTCCAGCAAGTCATACGCCAGCGTGCACGCGTCGACCACGGTTGGAACGCCGATCGACAGCACGGGAACGCCCAGCGTCTCGCGGTTGAGCGGTGCGCGGTGGTTGGAAACGCCCGAACCCGGCGATATGCCCGTGTCGGAGAGCTGAACGGTGTTTGCCAGCCTTGCGAGCCTTCGGGAGGCCAGCGCGTCGATCGCAATGACACAGCGGGGGTTGACGTAGGACACGACGCCCTTGATGATCTCGGCGCTTTCGATGCCCGTCTGTCCCAGGACACCCGCGGCGACCGCGGACAGCTCGCCAAAGCCCGCAGAGGCAAACAAAGTTTCATCCATTGTTTTGATATGCCGTGTGACCAGCAGGCGGTCCACGACGCGCGGGCCGATCGAGTCGGCGGTGATGTGCTCATTGCCCAAGCCCGCGACCAGCACACAGCCGTCTCCTGCGGGAAGCATTTGTCTGATCTCATCCGCAAGCACGGAGACGGCAGTTTCAAACGCGTCCGCTTCTGCACGGCGGACCGCGCCGATCTCTGCGGTGACGTAAGTGCCGCTTGGTCTGCCGCAATGTTGTTCGCCCTCTTTGGTGACGAGCATATGCGTTACGCGGATCACGCCGTACGTACGTTCCGTCACGGTGATGCCGTCGGGCGCGCCTTTTTGGGCATGCAGTTCCCTGCTTTCGAGCGCCAGATCTGTTCTTTTTTTATACATGTTGTCTTTTTTGCCCCCTCTTCCTTTTTGTTATTTTGTGATGTTTGAAAAAAATTATGTTTTTTTAATTTTTTTGAAAAAAGCACTTGCAAAATGCGAAAAAGTATGGTAATATAAGTAAGTTCCAAAAAAAGATTAGGAGGTGAGTTGTGTGCCTAACATCAAATCTGCAAAGAAGCGTGTCCTCGTAACCGAGACCAAGACGCTGCAGAACAAGAGCTTCCGCTCTGCGATGAAGACTTCTATCAAGAAGTATCAGGCTGCACTTGCTGAAGGTAACAAGGAGCTTGCTTCCAAGACTTACCTCGATGCAGTCAGCATGATCGACCGTGCTGTCAACAAGGGAATTCTTCACAAGAACAACGCTGCAAGAAAAAAGAGCAAGTTCACGCAGATGCTCAACAACGCGCAGTAAGCAAACGCATTCGTCGGATAGACCGTGCACCCGCTGTACGGTCTGTCCGTGAACAAGTTTTTTTCGCGTGAACACGGAGTTGCCTATGCGGGTGTAGTTCAATGGTAGAATTCCAGCCTTCCAAGCTGGCCGTGCGGGTCCGATTCCCGTCACCCGCTCCAAAAGATTCGCAATCAG
>JAFQII010000289.1 GCA_017397605.1 Clostridia bacterium | reverse complement strand
GACGTCGTGGATGCGATTGCGGCGGTTGACACCAATTCCAACGATAAGCCCTACGAGGATGTCAAAATGAAAAAGGTGACCGTTTTGCACGAGGCGCCCGTTTCCGAAGAGACCTCTTCCGAAGAATGATTTGATAAGGAGATTTTGACCATGGCTAATACGATCAATGTGACGATTGAAATGGAGCTCGGCGGCGAGATCAAGCTTGAGCTTTACCCCGAGACTGCACCTATCACGGTACAGAATTTTGTGGATCTCGTGTCCAAAAAGTTTTATGACGGTCTGATCTTCCACCGTGTGATCAGCGGCTTTATGATTCAGGGCGGCGATCCTACCGGAACCGGTATGGGCGGCCCCGGTCATTCTATCAAAGGCGAATTTGCCATGAACGGTATCAAAAATCCGTTGTCTCACACTCGCGGCGTGATTTCGATGGCTCGGTCCCAGCATCCCGATTCGGCAGGCAGTCAGTTCTTTATCATGCATGCCGACGGCAAGTTCCTGGACGGTCAGTATGCCGCGTTCGGCAAAGTGACCGAGGGCATTGAGATTGTAGACCGCATTGCCGAAACCGCTACCAATCGAGCAGACCGTCCGATCAAGGAGCAAAAGATCAAAACGATCCGTCTCGCATAACTTCCGCAAAGGAATTTGACCAAAGATGTTAGAAAAGTTTTTACCCAGAATTGAATTTGATTCCTACGAGGATTTCAAAGCCAATTATTCTGTCCGTGTTCCCGAAGGCTTTAACTTTGCTTATGACGTTGTAGATGCGTGGGCAGAGCAGGAGCCCGAAAAGAACGCATTGCTGTATTGCGACGATTTCGGCACCCGCAGAATGTACACGTTTACAGAGCTCAAGCAGGAATCTAACCGCATTGCCGATTATCTGTTGTCGCTGGGCATCCGAAAGGGCGACCGTGTCATGCTGATTCTCAAGCAGCGTCCCGAGGTCTGGATGTGCTTTTTGGCATTGCACAAGATCGGCGCTGTCTGTATTCCCGCAACGTTTCAGTTGATGGAAAAGGACATCGTCTACCGTGTCGATGCCGCCGAAATCAGGATGATCATTTCGATCGACGATCCCGAGCTGATCGGTCATATTTCAAGTGCAAAAACGAAATGCAAGACGCTTGCGCATCTTGCCGTCGTCGGCAATACCATTCCCGAGGGTATTTATGATTTCCGCAAGGAAGTTGCTTTGCACAGCGACCGTCTCGATCGTATTTATAACGATCAAAACGATCCGATGCTGATGTATTTCTCCTCGGGTACAACGGGCATGCCCAAAATGATTTTGCATGACTACACCTATCCGCTCGGTCATATTCTGACAGCGCATTATTGGCAGCATGTAGAAGAAAATAGACTCCACCTCACCATGTCCGACTCGGGCTGGGCGAAATTTGCGTGGGGCAAGATTTACGGTCAATGGATCTGCGGTGCGACGATCGTTGCGTATGACAACGAAAAGTTTGACGCAAAAAATACCATGGAGCTGTTGCAGGAGATCGGGGTTACGACGTTCTGCGCACCTCCGACGATCTACCGCTTTTTGATCAAAGAGGACATTACCAAGTATGATTTGTCCTCTATTCATAAATGCTGTATTGCGGGCGAACCGCTCAACCCCGAGGTGTTTTATAAGTGGAAAGAGCTCACGGGACTGACCTTGACCGAAGGCTTCGGTCAGACGGAGACACCTGTGTTGATGGCAAATTTTGACGGCTTTCCGATCAAGCCGGGTTCGACCGGCAAGCCCTCTGCTGATTTTGACGTTGAGATTGTCGATGACAACGGCAATCCCTGCGACGACGGTGTTGTGGGCAGAATCGTTGTGCGCAATTTGTCCAAGCACTATCCGTTCGGCTTGTTCAAGGGATACCACAAGGATCCCGAGGCGGTTGCCAAAGCGTTCCGCGACGATTTTTATGACACAGGCGATACCGCATGGCGCGACTCCGACGGCTACTATTGGTTTGAGGGCAGAAGCGACGATGTCATCAAATGTTCGGGCTACCGTATCGGACCGTTTGAGGTCGAGAGCGCTTTGATGACGCATCCGAGCGTTTTGGAATGCGCTGTTACAGCAGCGCCCGATCCCGTCAGAGGGCAGGTCGTCAAAGCGACGATCGTGCTTGCCAAAGGGTATACGGCAGGCGACGAGCTCAAAAAAGAGATTCAGAACCACGTCAAAAAGACTACGGCGCCTTACAAATATCCCCGCATCGTGGAGTTTGTTGATGCATTGCCCAAAACGACCAGCGGCAAGATCAAGCGCGCCGATATCCGTGCCGCAGGCGATCAGAACAATGGATAAATACTATTCCAAAAAAGCTTTGATTCTCAAAGCGGTATATTGCTTTTGTCTTCCGTTGTTTCATCAATTGGTGACCGCGCACAACGTTTCATTGCTTTGGGGATTCGGTTCCTTTGTTTTGATCGGGTGCATGTATACCGTACCGATGTGGATCAGCCTGATCTATATGCACCGTTATCCGACGTATCGTATCGGCAGATACGTGCTGTTTGATCTTCTGTTCTGCTTTGCACCCGCAGTGCTTGGCTCGATTGTATACGAGATCGCATCCCAGTTTGCAGATGCGTCGGCGCTCAACGGCTTTTACACTTTGCTTATCTTCTTTATATTTTTGTCCGTCTCCGGCGTGTTTTGGCTATTGTACATGCTCGTCGGTCGACACAACCGCCCTTAGCTCAGTTGGATAGAGTATCAGATTCCGATTCTGAGGGCCGTGAGTTCGAGTCTCGCAGGGCGGGCCAAAAAATTCGACAAGTTTCGACTTGTCGAATTTTTTTATCCATTGCGAAAGCAATGGTATATCATCACGCGCAAGCGTGCATCTCATCACCGAAGGTGCATATCATCAGCCGCAGGCTGCATTTCTTTTCGCAATGATGATATACAAAACTTCGTTTTGATGATATGCAATTCTTGCGGAATTGATGATATACACGGCTTTCGCCGTGATTTATGCGAGAGTTCGAATTCATACGTAAACTGCCGAAAATATCTTTTTCGTAACCCATAGACATGAAAAAAGGACTTCGCGAAAGCGAAGTTCTTTTTTCAGGCGAAATTCGTTCCTTTGGAACGAGTGAAATTGCCTTCGGCTTTGCCGCAAGGAAAATACAGCGAAATAAATGCACCTCGTGCGTGAGCGGATTGATGCATTTTTTGAAATCAACCAACGGTAGATTGACAGAAATGCGGTTATTGCATATACTGAAAACATCTAACGAAAAGGAGATGATCATTATGTCTGCGGCAGAAAACAAGTCGATCGATTACAACTTACAATATAGGAGACTACATGATCATTCAAAAAGGCAAACGAAACACCGCGGTAATTTTTGCGGATAAAATCGATCAACAAACCAAAACGCAAATCGCATCGATTCTGCGCGAGGGAGCATATGCCGATTGCAAGATTCGGTTTATGCCCGACGTACACGCAGGCAGACATGTTCCTGTCGGGACAGTTATGTCGGTCAAAAATCAGCTTTCGCCGTCAATGCTGGGCTCTGATATCGGATGCGGCATCGAGGTTACGCGCATTTCTGCATGTGACATCGACTTTCAAAAGCTGGATGCGTTTGTGCATGCACAGATTCCTTGCGGTGCGAAAATCCAAGACGAACCTAGGTCGAGATTTGACTTGAGCGGATTGCATTGTATAGCGGCTGTGGATTCATCCAGAGCAATGCGCAGTCTCGGCACGCTCGGGGGCGGAAATCATTTCATCGAGATAGACCGATGCAAAGACGGAACGCTTTTGCTGGTTGTGCATTCCGGTTCCAGACAGCTCGGAAGTGATGTTTTGCAATACTACCAAAAGGCGGCTTTCCGTGCGCGGTGCAAAAAAGAACGCAGAAAGTATTTTTCGGAGCAAGATTCTGCGGATCAACGCGGTTTCGTCAAAGCACAGTATTTTTCTGACAGACACGTCGGTCAAACGGAAGCATTGATGGAAAGAGAGCTTTTGACACAGTATATTGACGATGTCAAAATAGTAAATGCGTATGCGGCGTGCAATCGTGCCGCGATATCCGATCTGATTTGCTCTGCAATGGGATTTGAGGTACGGGAACGGTTTTCATGCGTCCATAACTATATCGATACCGAGCACATGATCCTGCGAAAAGGAGCGATCTCGGCACGGCAGGGCGAGCGTGTCGTGATTCCGCTCAATATGCGCGACGGAGTGATTCTCGGTGTCGGCATCGGGAATCCGGATTGGAACTTTTCCGCACCGCACGGCGCCGGTCGCGCCTGCAACAGACAGGATGCGAAATATGCCTATACCGTTGAGCAGTTTCAAAGAGAAATGGATGGCATCTTCACCACGACAGCTGCGGTAGGCTCGTTGGATGAATGCCCTATGGCGTACAAGCATCCCGAGCGCATCCTTCCGTTTTTGACCGAAACGGTTGAAATCACGGAGATTGCAAAGCCGATTTACAATTTCAAATCTTGTTAAGATGAAAGAGGCTGAGTCGTTTGGACTCAGCCTGTTCTGATGTTATATGTTATTCGGCACGCAACATTTCGACAAAGGAGTCGATTGCGGATTGGTAGGAGCTTTGCTTGGCTTCCAGCGTCGATGCGTGGGAGTTGGATCCGCTCAGCAGAATGTCGGTGTAGAAGCTCAGCATCGAGCCGAAGTTGAATACTGCACCGATATCGTAGGACTTGTTTTTGAAGATCAAATCAAGCGATTCGGCAGCTTCGTCATCGTCGGGGAATCTCTTGTACTTGAGCGTACGCTCATAGTACTCGGGCGTGAGCGTTTCCTGACCGTAATATGCAAGCGCTTCCATAGCATAGCAGGTTGCATCAAACTTTTCTACGTTGGACGCGGGGATTGCGAGCGCGGAGCACCAATAAACCGTGATGGTAGAGCTGTAGTCATCCTGCTTGTCATCAAGCTTGGGCATCGGCAGGATACCGTAGCGGATGTCAGCCTCGCGCATTTGCTGCATGGAAGCAGCCGCAACGCGGTAAGGCATAAACAACGCATGGCCGTTTGCAAACAGCGTGATCTGATCGCCGTATACGTCGGAGGATCCTGCCGCGCGGCCATCGATCTCCGCGATGCCTGTACACTGCTTATCGGTCAGAATGGTAAAGACCTTGTCGTAAGCATTGATGTTTGCCTCTTCGCCGATCGTGATAACGGGGACGTCATTTTCGATACGCGTGATCGACTGGTCGGCACCGACCGTAAACGCGTAGGAGTCATAGCACTGTGCGGCAAGGCCCCAGGTGTCATCGGTATCGACAGAAAACTCCATCGTGCCGCCGGTCACATTGGTTGCGGTTTTTGCCATTTCGTGCATCATATCAAGCGTCCAGTCGCCTCTGGAAACGATCTGATAAAGCGTGGTTGCGTCGTATGCTTCTGCAAGGTGGTTGTTATCTGCGATATCTTTGTTGTAGAAGATTGCCCACGTTGCTTCGTCGTCGGTAACCAAAGCGTCGCCGGTAGCAAAATAAGTACTGCCCAAAAGCGACAGATCATTGACGATCGCTTGATCCCAATAAGGTTGCTTGAGATCGATGTAGTCGTTTTGCGTAATGTTTGCAAGGTCAACAAACATGTCCTCGACGCTCAAAATAGCGAGGTAATAAACAGCCGCGCAATAGATTTGATACTCATCGGTGTTGGTGGTGATCATTTCTCTCGCGGTTTCGATGACCTTGGACTGGTTTTCTGCATGAACCTGTTCAATGGTGATTCCGTATTCCTGAGAGATCAGGGTTGCGCGGTCGTAAGCTGCGTCGTTGACCGGCTCGGTGTTGAGCTCAAGGGGTGCGATCTCGCAAGCGAGAAAATCGTTGGTCTTGTCTGTCAAAACTTTGATCGTAACGTCGCCAAAGTCTTTTTTCTCCAGACGGAAACCGCCTTCATCTTCGCTTGTCTCGACCTTTTGCTCCTCGCTGGAGGTGACGGATTCATCTTCTTTATCTCCGCATGCAGCAAAAGCAGTCAGCGTAAAACACGCTACAAGGAGGATACAGAGGATACGAAAAATGTTTTTCATACTGTCGGCCTTTCTTGTTTTATTTTTTGTGATTGAATTTCGGATCACGTTTTAGGTCAGCGTTTCGATAAATTCATCGATTGCATTCTGCCAGGAGTCGCGGAACGAATCCAAAGAAGAAATGTGTGTGTTCGTACCGCTGCGGAGGATTTCGGGGTAGAAGTAAAGCATTTCGTCGCGCCAGTCTGTACCGAAGTTCAAAACGATGCCGATATCATACAGTCTGTTGCGGAAAATGATGTCCAGCATTTCGGCCGCTTCTTCGTCATCGGGGAATCTCTTGTACTTGAGCGTGCGGTCATAGTACTCCGGTGTCAGGGATTCCTGACCGTAATATGCGAGAGCTTCCAATGCGTAGCAGGTTGCATCAAACTTTTCGATGTTGGAAACAGGAATTGCAAGCGCGGAGCACCACCATACCGTAATGGTGGAGTAGTAGCTGTCCTGCGCTTCATTCAGCTTGGGCATCGGCAAGATACCGTAGCGGATGTCGGCTTCTTTCATCACGATGTTGGATACCGTACCGATCTTCTCGGGCGTAAAGAGCGCGTTTCCGTTTGCAAAAATCTGTACGATGTCGTCGTATTTGGTAGCGGATGCCGCGCCGTTGGTCTCTGCGAGCGCGCAGTAAGCGGTGTCGGCAAAAATATTATGCACCTTATCGTAAGCGTTGATATTGCTCTCGTCGCCTGCGGTGATAATGGGCAGACCGTCTTCGAGGCGGGTCATGGTTTCGCCTGCGGCAACCGTAAAGGCGTATGCATCATACAGCTGCGCGCTGATACCCCAGATATCCTGCGTATTGACATCCCAAGCCATACCGCTGTCGCCGAGGTCGGTTGTAACCTTCTTTGCCATCTCATACATGACGTCGATGGTCCATTTACCTTTGGTGACAAGCTCGTACATGTCTGCGGCATCGTACGCTTCGGCAAGATGGTTGTCTTCGGCAATGTCTTTATTAAAGAACACTGCCCACGTAGCTTCGTCGTCCGAAACGATCGCGTCGCCGTTGAGGAAATATGTCTTGCCGTTAAAAGAAAGGTGCTCAACGGTGGACTGATCCCAGTAAGGTTGCCCAAGATCGATGTAGTCGTTGCTTTCGGTGGAAGCAAGGTCGTAATACATGTCATCGCGGCTCAACTGAGCAACGTAATGAAGCGGCGCGCAAACGATCTGGTATTCGTCGGTGCCGGTTGTGACCATCTCGCGTACGGTATCTACGAGGTCGGTCTGTTCGTCAAAGCCGATCTGTTCCAGCTTGATGCCGTATTCCTGCTCGATCAGCGTCATACGGTTGTAGGCTGCATCGTTGACAGGCTCTGCGGTAAGCTTCAGCGGTGCGATTTCGCAAGCTTGAAAATCATAGTTCTTGAGAGTAGCCGTTTTGATCACAACACCGCCGAAATCCTTCTTTTCAAGGCGGAAACTTTCATCCTCGGAGACGGTCTGGTCGGCGGGTGTTGAGGATGCTTCGGAGGCGTTCTCCTCTCCACCGCATGCGACCAAAAGGGTGGATACGG
>JAFQII010000288.1 GCA_017397605.1 Clostridia bacterium | reverse complement strand
TGATTGGCCGGCAAATTTCGATACGCCATTGGGCCCACCCGATTCGTTATTGAAGTGCTTTCGGTGTTGCTGTTTCCCAAAACGGCAACGATCGTATTTGCGGCATTTGTGGGCTATTATCCGATCGTCAAGGTCTATCTCGACCGCATCAAGCCGAGACTTTTGCAATACACGGTCAAGCTTGTTCTGTTCAACGCCTTTCTGTTTGGAATCCTTTGGCTGGTCGAACAGCTTTTGGGCGCAGGAAACGATTGGAGCGCATTGGGTGTCCCTCTGTACGTTTTGGGCAACTTGACTTTTTTGGTATTTGATCTTGCGATCGCACGGCTCTCGCTGTTTTATATTCACAAGATCAAACGCCGTTTTCAAAAAAGATAATAAAATTTGGGAGAACCGATTATGATAAAAAGTATGACCGGCTACGGCCGGTGCAGAGAAGTCGTCGGCGGACGCGATATCCTCGTCGAGGTCAAATCCGTCAACAGCCGATATATTGATGCCAACATCAAAACGGGACGGCTCTACAACGCATTGGAAGAAAAACTCAAGTCCTTGGCGTCCACCTACATTTCGCGCGGTAAGATCGACATTTATCTGACGATCGAAAACATCGACGGCGACAAGGTCAATCTTTCCGTCAACCGCGAGTATCTGGAGAGCTATGTTCATCTGCTTCGTCAGATTCAAGCGGAATACGGCTTGGGCGGCGATGTGACCGTGCAGACAATTGCAAACAAGCCCGATATCTTTTCGCAGACGAAGGCAGACGAAGATATGGACGAGGTCTGGTCGGCTGTGGAAGGCGTTGCACGCAAGGCATTTGACATTTTTATGTCCATGCGCAAGGCAGAAGGCGAACGCATGGCGGCCGATGTGCTCGGTCATCTCGAACACCTTGAAGCAATCCGCAGAGAGCTGGTTGCCAAAGCTCCGCAGGTAGTAGCCGAGAGTAACGAGCGCATGATGAACCGCATCCGCGAGCTGTTGGCGGGCGTTCAGGTAGACGAATCCCGATTGCTGACCGAATGCGCGGTATTTGCCGACAAGGCAGACATCAGCGAGGAGCTGGCACGTCTGGACAGTCATTTCGCGCAGTTCCGTTCGATGCTCCGGGAGGATGTTCCCGTCGGCCGCAAGCTGGACTTTTTGGTGCAGGAAATCAACCGCGAGTGCAACACGATCGGCTCCAAATCCTCCGACACCGAATTTGCCAAGCTGGTGATCGAAGCCAAGAGCACCGTGGAAAAGATCCGCGAGCAGATTCAGAATATTGAGTAAGGGAGGCGCTCCTTTTTATGGAACTGATCCCTTTGGGCGGCGGCAACTATATCAACGCATCCCGCTTAGTCGCCGTTGTCAGCCCCGATTCCCTGCCCGTCAGACGATTGGTGCAGGACGCAAAAAACGCAGGCAGAGTGATCGACGTATCGGGCGGCAAAAAAACACGCTCGGTGCTCATCACCGACAGCGAACACATCATCTGCTGTGCGGAAGAAACCGCCGTACTGCAGGAAAAACTCACTTCTAAATAAAACCGAAAGGCAGAATACAATTATGTTATATCCTTCTATTCAACAGCTTACCGGCGGTGAAATCAACCGCTACCGTCTTGTCATCGCGGCGGCAAAATGCGCCCGCCACGTCACCGACAAAATGATCGAAGAACGCGAATATGCAGAGAAGCACAAGGACATGGAGTATCTCCCCAAGGAGTCTTTTGCGGAGTTTGAGGTCCGCAAGCCTGTTTCGATCGCGCTTCACAAGCTTGCAAAAGGCGACTACGCGGTCAACGAAAAAGATATCTGACCGAAATGGAAAAAGCGTACGTTTCCGTACACATTTTAGACGCGTCGTATCGGATCGATCGGGAGTACAGCTATTTCCTGCCGCCCGAATACCGCGATCGGGTACAGGAAGGCACGCTGTTGGTTGTTCCCTTCGGCAACGCCAACAAACAAGTCAGCGCCGTTGCAGTCGGCTTTGCCGAGGACAGCGTCCTGACACGCATCAAATCGGTCATTTCCGTATTGGACTATCCGTTTGATATTCCCGCAGAGTTCATTGATCTGTGCAGATTTATGAAGGAACGTTTTTTCTGTTCGTTCGGGCAGGCGTTCCGCGCCATGCTGCCCCCGGGAGTCAATCTTGGCACGGAGGTTTATTATACCGTCGCAGAAGAGGAACCGCCCGAGGAGCTCAACGAGCCCGGCTTTGTGATGTACCGTTACATCCGTACGGAGAAAGAGGCGCTCAAGCGCAAGATTCTTGATGAATTCGGCGACGAGTCCGAAAAACTGTTGGACTCCATGTGCCATCTGGGCATTTTGCAAAAGCACACGCGCGTGCGCAAGAAGCTCAACGAAAAAACGGTGACCATGCTCAAGCTTTGCGGCGATGCGGACGAGGTGTACGCACTGTTGGAAAGCGACGGCATTCTGACCGAAAAGCAAAAAGTCCTGGTCGAGCTTTTGACACACTACCCTTGTGCAACAATGCGGGAAGTCAGCGAAATCGGAGGCATCTCCCCCGCTGTCGTCTCCGCGTTAGTCCGCAAAGGAATCGTCAAGCGCGAGGAAGTCCGCGTACACCGCGAACAAACAGCAGATACAGAGCCTGTTTCCGAAGCAATCCCTGTGGTTTTGTCCGACGAGCAGTCCGATGCGGTCGAAGCGCTCAAGGATCTTGCAGACGCGGATGAACCGAAAGCGGCTTTGCTTCACGGTATCACGGGCAGCGGCAAGACCAAGGTTATCATCGAAGCCGTTAAGCATGTGCTCGCCAAGGGGCAAACCGCAATCATTTTGCTGCCCGAGATCGGCTTGACCGCGCAGGCGATGAATATTTACCGCAGTGTGTTCGGCAAGGAACTGGCGGTGATCCACTCCATGCTCTCGGTAGGAGAACGCATTGATGCGTTCCGCGCCATGCGCGAGGGAAAGATTCGCGTCGCACTCGGCACGAGAAGCGCGGTATTCTCACCGTTTGACAACCTCGGCATCATCGTCATCGACGAGGAGCAAGAAGGCACGTACAAGAGTGAGCTATCACCCAAATACCACGCAAGAGACGTCGCACGGTTCCGTTGTGCAAAAAATAACGCGTTGTTGCTGTTGGCATCCGCAACGCCGTCGATTGAAAGCTATTACAAGGCAAAAACCGGTGTCTATACGCTGTTGCGCTTGACC
>JAFQII010000287.1 GCA_017397605.1 Clostridia bacterium | reverse complement strand
GTGCGGAAAAGGACTTTTTGATCCTCGTCCCCGCGCACGCGGTGGAAAAAATGATCTCCAACCCCAAAAATCTGCCGATCGAGACGGTGATCGAGTACGACACCGAAAAGGTCTACGAAGGCACGTTTGCGGGCAAGGAAGTGATGATGATCGACGCACCCGTGAGCCAGGGTGACGTTGTGGGCAAGGCAAAATTTGTGCTGGACGGCAAAACGGTTGCGACGGTCGAGCTGGTCGCGCGCGATTCCGTCGAGGTCAATACGCTGCTGAATGCCGCCGAGCTGGCGCGTGTGTTCCTCTTTGAGGGCCCGATGGGAACGATCATCGGGATCATCGTCCGCATCATCCTGATCTGGCTTGCGATTTCGCTGCTTTGGCTGCTTGTCAAGCTGGTTGTCTGGATTCTGCGCAAGCAAAAAGAAAAGGACGCCCACAAATAATGTTAACAAATTGTGAATTTTAAAAAACACTCTTGCAAACGGTGGAAAATTGTGCTATCATATTCCGTACTATGCAAAGAAGCGAGTTTATGCGTTTAAAAGGAAGGAAATACTAGGTTATGGAAATTCTGCAATACATCATCGGCGCGATTATTTTGATTCTTGCGGTTGTTTTGATCGTTTTGATCAGCATGCAGCAGGGTAAGAGAAAAGGTTTGGAGAACGTCATCAGCGGTCATACTTCGACCAACTCCTACCTCAACAAGACCGAGGCGGCAAAAAAAGGCAAGCGTTTTGAGAAAGCGACCATCTACTGTGCAGTAGCATTCGGCGTTCTCGTCATTGCACTTTACACCACCGTTGCGATCTCCAAGAACATCGAGCAGACCAAGAAAGAAGAGTCGTTGGCAAACACCTCTTCCACGACCGTTTCTACCACGGTTTCTTCGTCTACCTCGAGCGCAACCTCTTCCGAGACCTCCGCAGAGTCTTCTGTAGAAGAGTCCGAAGAAGCAAGCAAATAAGAGTCAAAAAACAATACGGGCATGCCGGGTCGGCATGCCCGTTGTTTTTTTGAATGATGTTGCACTGCGTGCAAATGATGTTACGGCTTGCGCCGTAAATGAAGTACACAAGTCGGCGCGTGGCTGTATCGAAAAGCAAGCATCTACCGCCGACGTCAAAAACGACGCGCAAGGCGTCGTTTTTAAGAGTGCAGAAAACAGTCAAAGGCAAACAACTCTCCGTTTGCGCGCTGTGCGCGCAACATCATTTGACACGCGAGTGTCAACTTCATTGACACGTAGTGTCACTTCATTTGCCGCGAAAGCGGCAACTTCATTTAAAAAACGCAGTCGTTTTGACTGCGTTTTTTAACTCTTAATAGTATAGCGGATAGACGACCGTTCCGCAGACGCAGAACACGGCGACGAGGGTGATCAGTGCGCCCTTGATCCAATGCGAGGCTCTGCAGTTCCACGAATCCAGCTTTTGGTACAGCACGGAGAAGAACACCACGCCGGTCAACAGCGTCGGCACGATGTATCGGAAATCCATCGAGCAAAAATGCGGATATTCAAAGCAGAACGGCACGTAGCTTACGAGCATCGAGAACCAGTAGATGACGAAAAACGCCATCAACACACGGTGAAAGCCAAATTCCTCGCGGAACGCTTTGCGTGCGCGGAATGCAAACATGCGGATGATGCCGTAAACGGCGCCGACGACGGTGGAAATGACGATGCCGAGCTGTGTCCAGAACATCACGCGTGCGACGACGTCGTAGGTGTCCTTGGCTTTCCATACGCTGTACTCGCCGAACAGCGCCGATTTGAGTGCGGCAAGCGGAATACAGTGCTCAAAGTATTCCGCACCGTCCGTGCCCGTGCGCGCGGGGTAGACGGCAAAGTCGGACAGCGATTTCCAGTCAAAAAAGCGTTGGGATACGGAATAACCGCCGAGGTACTGGTCGGCTTTTGCCGACAGCTTGGGCACGTAGGTCAGCGGAACGTCAAACAGCACGAAATTGCGCACCTGCCAGCCGATGCCCAGGGGAATACAGATGACGCCGAACACGGCAAACTGCGCAACCAGCATGCCTTTGGCGTGCCCGCCTTTAGCCGTAACCAGACGGTGCAGGAACAAAAATGCGACTGCGGGTGCGATGATGCCCGTCGCAAGCTTTGCAAGCATGGAGCAGCCGATACAGAGCGCCAGAAGAACGATTCTGCCAAACGAGGGCTTTTTCCACCATGCGATCGCCGCCCAAACGGCAAGGAACGCAAACATGATGCTCAGGCAGTCGTTGTTGATGCTGCCCGAGAGCAAAAAGAACGTCGGGTGGAAGCCGAGCAGGCACAGCGATGCGTACAGCGGCGTGCCCTTGACGCCGAGTTCTTTTAAAATGCGGTAGGACGCATACAGCGTGACCATGGAGTAGAACAGCGTCAAGATCTGCAGGTTTTCTGCCGCGACCTCAAATGCGATGCCGACCTTGGTCTGAACCGTCAGCCACACCGCGCAGAGAATGTGATGCAGCGGCGGGTGGTAGAACTGGCTTCTGCCGATGACGTTGAAATCCGGCAGGTGCCCTTCCTCCATCAGATACAGGATGTAGCCCGTGTGCCCGTTGTTCTGGCCTTCTTTGCCAAACCACGAGGTGTCGTGCTGGTTGGTCCAGAGGCCGATCTCCATGGTGTAGCACAGGCGCGCCATCAGCACGAGCAAAAAGATCAGCGTGACGAGCTTGCCTTCGGACAGCGTCCCCTCTTTTTTCCACGCGGTCAGCAAAAACGCGCAGACGACGGCTGTCATGCAGAGAAGCATCTTGGACGGATTGTTCCAGACGGGTTCTTCCGCCGTTTGGTTGACAAGGATCAGCTTGGTGCCCAGCATGCCGCATGCGATGCACACTACCAAAAGCAGTGCGATGCAACACACGCCGCAATGCCACAGCGACTTTGTGTTTGTCTCTTTCATGTTTTTTTCTCCCTCTTTTTGTGTGGTTTTATTGTAGCATCGATCTGTGCGTTTGTCAACCGCGGCGCGCGTACTTTTTCGCACAAAAATGGCTTTCCCTCTTGATTTTTTTACAAAAATATTATATAATGGTTTGTCGGCGTATTATATACGCGCGCACGCACGCGCACGCGCGCGTGAGATGATGATTTTGATACCGAAACAGGCAGGTGAGACACCGTATGGATCAGTTTTCGGAACTGAAAAATTTTGTGATGGACGAGCTGCGAAAACTGTACGCAGAGACTATCATTACGCTTTGGTTTGACAAAATGGAGATTGTGGAGCTGTCGGGCAATGAGGTGCTGTTGTCGTTTCCCAAATCGCGCAAGCTGTTTGTGGAGACAAACTATTCCTCGGTGCTGACGGAGACGTTTTCTGCGATCATGGGCGCGCCTGTCAAGATCAGGCTGATTACCCCTGAGGAACTGGAGCAGCCCGCTTCCTCCGAGCCCGAAAAAGAAGAAAAACAAAAAAACACCTATCACACGCGTTTCAATCCCAACTATACATTTGAGACCTTTATCGTCGGCAAATCCAACGAGCTTGCGCAGACCGCGTCGCTTGCGGTGGCGCAAAACCCGTTCCACCTCAACAACCCGTTGTACTTGTACGGCCCGAGCGGCTTGGGCAAGACGCACCTCTTGTATGCGATCATGGCAAAGATCCGCGCGGATCACCCCGAGTACTCGATTCTGTACGTGACGGGCGAGGAGTTTACCAACGAGATGATCGACTCGCTGGCACAGCACAAGCCGGTGGCGTTCCGCGAGAAATACCGCAGTGTTGACGTGCTGTTGGTCGACGACATTCAGTTCTTGTCGGGCAAGCTGTCCGTGCAGGAGGAGTTCTTCCACACGTTTGAGGCGCTGTTCCGCAAGGATAAGCAGTTGATCATTTCGTCCGATGTGGCGCCCGAGCGCATCGACAACCTCGAGGACCGTCTGCGCAGCCGCTTTTCGATGGGCTTGGTGGCAGACATTCAGCCGCCGGATTTGGAGCTTCGCACCGCGATTTTCCGCCGCAAGGCGCTGGACTACGGCTTTGACCTCGACTATCAGGTGCTGACGTATCTTGCAGAGAATATCACGCGAAACATCCGTCAGATCGAAGGCGCGATCAAAAAACTGCGCGCACACTGCCTGATCTCGGGCGATGAGTGCTCGGTCAACACGGCACAGCTCGTTCTGAGCGAGTTTTTGCGGTCCAAGGAGACGGAAGAGAGCTTGTTTGAACAGATCCTGCAGACGATGTGCAAAAAGTACTTTATCTCCAAAGAAGATCTGCTCGGCAACAAGCGCACCTCCAACATCGCATTTGCGAGACATTTTGCGATCTATCTCGTCCGCAAAAAGACGACGTACACGCAAAAGCAGATCGCGGAGCTGTTCCACAAAAAAGACCACACGACGATCATGAACTCGATCAACGTCATTGAGCAAAAAATACACACCGACTCCATCTTTGCCCGCGAAGTGAGCAATATCATGGATGAACTCGGCGACTTTTGAGGTTGCCGCTTGCGCGGCAAATGAAGTTGCCCTTCGGGCAAATGAAGTGCCTGAAAGGCAATGAAGTGCACTGACGTGCAATGAAGTTGCGCACCCGTCCGCTTGCGCGGACTATTCGTGCGCAAAAGCCGAGTTGTTTGCCTGTGGAGAAATACCAAGGTCAAACAACATACCGTTTGCGCGCCGTGCGCGCAACATCGTTTGAGCGAAGCTCAACATCATTTACGCAAGGCGTAACATCATTCGGGCGTGGCCCGACATCATTCGGGCATAGCCCGTCATCATTCGGGCGTGGCCCGACATCATTTGCGAGCAACGCTCGCAACACCTATGGGAGGCCATTATGGCGATTCAGTTTTTATCGGACAAAAAAACGCTGTTGAACCTGATCATGCCCGCATTGGCGGCAACCTCGGGCAAGAGCACCTTGCCTGCGCTGGAGGGCTTGCTCTTTAAATTGGAGGATAATGTCCTGACGGTCTGCGGCTACGACCTTGAAAAAGGCGTGCGCACGCGCGGCGTGGTCGTGCCCAAGGAAGAGGGCGCGGTGATTTTGAACGCGCAGAAGGTTGCGGCAATCATCAAGAATTTTCCCGATTGCGACATCAGCTTTGAGGCGGACGACAAGAACATGGTGCGCATCTCCGGCGCGGCGAGTGACTTTGTGATCCACGGTCTGACCGCAGAGGCGTTCCCCAACATGCCCCAGCTCGGCGGCGAGAATGCGTTCTGCATCAGCCAGAGCATCATGAAGGAAATGATCGCATCGACCTGCTTTGCGGTATCGCAGGTGGACGCGCGTCCGATTCTGACGGGTGAGTTTTTCCATGTGGAAAACCGCTCGATCACGGCGGTGGCGCTGGATAACTACCGCATGGCACTGCGCGAGGAAAAAGAGTGCGTGTTTGACAACGAGAATGCGTTCTCCTTTGTGGTTCCCGGCAAGTCGCTTCTGGAGCTGTCCAGACTGCTGCGCGACAGCGACGATATGCTGCGCGTGGAGTTTACGGCAAAGTACGTCATCTTTAAAGTCGACGACATCGTGCTGTTCTCCCGTTTGTTGGAGGGCGAGTTCCTCGACTATAAGCGTGCGATCCCCTCGCAGAGCAAAATCTTTGTCAACCTCGACAGACGTGCGTTTGAGGATTCTGTGTCCCGTGCGTCGCTGTTGGTGGACGAAAAGCTCAAGACGCCTCTGCGCTGTAAGTTTGAGGGCGACGTTCTGCACGTCACCTGCTCGACGCAGTACGGCAAGGTCAACGACCAGCTTCGGATCCAAAAAGAAGGCGACGATTTGGAGATCGGCTTCAACAACCGTTTCCTTTTGGACGCTTTGCGCGCCTGCAAGGACGACGAGCTCAAGATCTCGCTGTCGACGCCGTTTATGTCGATGATGATCGAGCCCAAAAATCCGTCCGATACGGGTACGTATCTGTATCTGGTACTGCCCGTGAAGCTGAAAGACTAACCCCGGCAGGGAACGCGTTCCCTGCACCCTGCATGTGATAAAAATACAGGATCCCAAAGGGGCGGTGCCCCTTTGGCAGGGATTTTTAAGGGGCGGCGCCCCTTAAACCGTAATTGCTATGCAAATTCAAAAACTTTATCTGTACAATTTCAAAAACGCACGCGAGGAGACGCTCACGTTTTCCGACGGGGTCAACATCATCTACGGCGAAAACGCGTCGGGCAAGACCAATCTGTTGGAAGCGATCTTCTACTTTGCGGCAGGCAAGTCGTTTCGCGGGAGCAAGGACAAGGATCTCTTGCTGTTTGGCGAGGAAAAAGCCAAGGCGGAGCTGATGTTTGAAAACCGCGCGGGCAGACAACG